>CAINBK010000305.1:0-1978 GCA_903846615.1 uncultured Bacteroidota bacterium | reverse complement strand
GTATCCCCAACTTTTACCTCTTTTGCATTTTTAATGCCGGTAATGATATAACCAACATCGCCTGTTTTAACCTCTTTCTTCTCAGTCATTTTAAGCTTGAGAATCCCCACCTCATCAGCTTCATATTCTTGATTGGTCGAAACAAACTTTACTCGGTCTCCTTTTTTAATGGAGCCATTCAAAATTCTATAATAAACAATTATACCACGGAATGAATTGAATACGGAGTCAAAAATCAGCGCCTGTAATGGAGCATCTGGCTTTCCTTTTGGGGCAGGAATTCGATCTACAATGGAGGACAGCACCTTTTCGACACCAAGCCCCGTGCGACCACTTGCATGCAATATGTCTTCCCTTTTACAACCAATTAAATCCACAATCTGATCTTCTACTTCCTCGATCATTGCCCCATCCATATCTATCTTATTGATAACTGGAATGATCTCGAGATTATTTTCAATAGCAAGATATAAGTTGCTGATTGTCTGCGCTTGAATACCCTGAGTAGCGTCTACTAAAAGCAAGCAACCCTCACAGGCAGCTAGTGCACGACTCACCTCATAACTAAAGTCTACGTGACCAGGCGTATCGATCAAGTTTAGAATATATTCCTGGCCATCCGTATGCTTGTAATTAATTTGAATGGCGTGACTTTTGATAGTAATCCCCTTTTCTCGCTCCAGATCCATGTCGTCCAATACTTGGTCCATCATATCCCTATCGGAAATGGTATTGGTGACCTGTAATAGACGGTCAGCCAGGGTTGATTTACCGTGGTCAATATGAGCGATAATGCAAAAATTCCGGATATTCTTCATGAATCAGAGGCCGCTTTTAGCGGTGCAAAGGTAGCCCTTTTCAAGCGATCATTTCGAGGAAAGATGCTTGATTCGATTCCAAATAGCGTCCATCTCCTCTAAAGTCATTTCACTGAGTTGCTTTCCACCCTCTTGGGCGGCCGTCTCCATCAACATAAACCTTTTTACAAATTTTTTATTTGTTCGTTCGAGTGCATTTTCGGGATCTAGATTCAAGAAACGACCGTAGTTAACCAAAGAAAAAAGCAAGTCGCCAAATTCCTCTTCGATGCGCTCTTGTCTCATATTTTCTTGCGAAGAATCATCAGCGGATGTAACTTCTTGTTGAAGCTCCTGCATCTCTTCTTTCACTTTATCCCAAACCTGATCCGCATTTTCCCACTCAAATCCAACCTGCTTGGATTTCTCTTGCAAACGCATAGCCTTCACCAAAGCTGGTAAGCTAACAGGCACGCCGCTCAGAACTGATTTTTTCCCTTCCTTCATTTTAAGCTTCTCCCAATTTCTTTTCACCTCATTTTCGTCCTGAACTTTTACATCCCCATAGATATGCGGATGCCTATCAACTAATTTTTTGCAAATACCCTCCACTACATCGGAAAAGTTGAAAGCGTTTTGCTCAGTTCCAATTTTTGCGTAGAAAACTAAATGCAAAAGCAAATCACCCAATTCCTCTTTGATGGCCGACAAATCTCCTGTAGTAATCGCATCTGCTAATTCGTAGGTTTCTTCAATAGTCAACTGGCGCAATGACGCAAATGTTTGCTTACGATCCCAGGGGCATTTCTCTCGCAATTCGTCCATAATCGACAGTAAACGGCTCATAGCCTGATCTGCGCTAGAGGGAGTTGATTTCATAAATCAAATGTAAGAAAAGGTAATGCAGCTTCCGATTATTTGAAAGTCTAAGACTTTCTTTAATTTTATACCACTAATATGAATACCTCGTTAAGAAAAATAATATTAATCGGCATTTCATTTTCACTGTTTGGATTTCAGTGCGAAAAAAATTTAACAGGGCCAATCTTGAAGGGAAAGCTAGCTGTTAATGGAATTTGCTCGAATATCACAATTACACTACTTGAAGGTGAATTGGAACAAGGTCAATTTGAAAATAGCTGGACTGACCCAGTAACAGGAGTTACTTACCAAAAGGCATT
>CAINBK010000304.1:0-8092 GCA_903846615.1 uncultured Bacteroidota bacterium | reverse complement strand
ATTTTAATAGACTGATTTGGATGTTGCCCACCGGTGATTTCGGTTATTATGATAAGCGCCACTTATTTGCTTTTGCGGGGGAAGACAAACATTATACCGCAGGCAATAAGCGATTGATTACGGCTGTTAACGGCTGGCGGTTCAATCTGCAGGTCTGTTATGATTTACGTTTTCCGGTATGGGCTCGTCAACAAATCAGTAATGGCGAACCCGAATATGATGTGCTGGTTTATGTAGCTAATTGGCCAGAAAGAAGACGACAAGCCTGGACTACATTATTACAGGCGCGTGCCATTGAAAACCAATGTTATGTAATTGGTGTGAACAGAATTGGTGAAGATGGAAAAGGAATTTATCACAGTGGGGATAGTATGGTCATTGATCCATTAGGAGAAATTTTGTTGGCCCAAAAAGATCAAGAAACAATCCATACCCTCACACTCAATAAAGAAAGACTTACTGAGGTGCGTCAATCCCTGCCATTTCTAAAGGATGGTGATGGGTTTGGGATTGCTACTGATCATTAGCTTCTGCAGTATTGTATCTAGGAGCAGCAATCATCCTCATCTTTTTAGTTTAATCAACAGTAATTACCTGTTTTTTCGCTTGCAGACTGACCACAAGCAGAATTAATTCGTTTGAAATTCAGTCTAAAAAAACAACTTTTAAAGTTTACTATTAGTAAACTTTTGTAATTTTACAATGTTTAATGTTATTGCCAGGAATACCATTTTGCAATTTGCAGCCAAGTATCCCAGCGCTGCAAATTCTTTATTTGAGTGGTATTATGAAATGCTAAATGCTTCGTTCAAAGACTTTAACGAACTAAAGCAGGTGTATGGCAGTGTAAGTTTAGTAGGGGATAATCGAGTGGTTTTCAATATTTGCGGTAATCACTATAGGTTAGTAGTTCGCATAGTATTCGAATACCGGGTAATTCAGATTAAATGGTTTGGTACACACAAGGAGTACGATAAAATAAATGTAAAACTGATTGGTTATAAAAAATAGAATATGTCTCCACAGATAATTAAAACAAAAAAGCAGTATTTGAATTATTTGAACTGGGTAACTGTTCAGTTAAATAAAGGAGTCAAATCTACCACAACTCTTGGTGAAAAGATTCAATTAGTATTACTTCTCATTAAGCATTACGAAGATATTCATTACCAAATACCAAAACCAGACCCGATAAAAGTGATAAAGGAAAAAATGCGTGAGCAAGGATTGCGGAATAAAGATCTTGTAGGGAAAGTGGGGAGCAAGGGATATGTATCAGCAATTTTGAATAAAAGAAAGCCTCTAACGCTTGATTTAGCTAAACTTTTTCATGAGGAATTGCATATTCCTGCTTCTGTACTTTTGTCCTAACGTTTCTATCCTTTCATGTGATTCCACCCTTGCGCAGTGATGGGATATTTGCTGCCGCCTTTTGTAAACAGTTGTGCACCTTGCTCAACATCTGTCATATATCCAATCACACTAATTTGTTCATTCAGAACCAGCTTATCGTATTCGGATTGTGGGATTGTAAATAGGAGTTCGTAATCCTCACCACCACTCAATGCACAGGCAGTAGGGTCGAGTTCAAATTTAAATGCTGCTTGTTTTGTTGCTTCTGCAATTGGAATTTTTTCTTCATAGAGAACACAACCTAGTTCACTTTGCTTGCAGATGTGCAAGATTTCTGAACTGAGTCCATCACTGATGTCCATCATGGAAGTGGGTATAATTTTTTGGGCGGCTAAAAACTCAATGATATCTTTTCTGGCTTCTGGTTTTAGTAAACGACCCACTACATAGGCTTCGCCTTCCAGATCGGGTTGCACACCCGGACTTTCCAGATAAATCTTTTTTTCTCTTTCTAAAAACAACAATCCTATGTAAGAGGCTCCCAAATCTCCACTCACACAAATCAAATCGCCCTTTTGTGCCGTACTTCTTTTTACAAATGTATCGGGAGTTACTTCGCCAATGGCTGTTATAGAAATTATCAATCCTTTTTGGGACGAAGTCGTATCGCCACCCACCAGGTCTACTCCATATTTTTCACAAGCCGCATAAATTCCTTCGTATAGTTCGTCTACTGATTCCACACTAAAACGATTACTCAACCCCAAACTGATTACAAGCTGTGTAGGTGTTGCGTTCATTGCATAGATGTCGCTGATATTTGCAATCACTGATTTATAACCCAAATGTTTTAGCGGAGTATAGATCAAGTCAAAATGAACACCTTCCACCAATAAGTCGGTGCTTATCACGGTTTGTTTTCCAAAATGGTCAATCACCGCGCCGTCGTCTCCAACGCCTACAATGGAAGATGCGTTTTGTAATTCAATATTTTTTGTTAGATGATCAATCAGTCCAAATTCTCCCAAGGAGCTGATTTCTGTGCGTTGATTTGACATAGTACTATTTTAAAGTTCTTTACGTCCGTTAATTACTTCTACCATCTCTTCGTGTATCAATCCGTTTGTAGCAATCAGCTTATGCTGATAGACTGAAAATGCATCTCCTTTAAAGTCCGTTACTTTTCCACCGGCTTCCTCTACAATTAAATAACCAGCTGCACTATCCCAGGGTTCTAATTTTTGTTCAAAGAATCCATCAAATCTTCCGCAGGCAACCCAGCAGAGATCAATGGCAGCAGAGCCCAGTCGACGAACAGGAACACCCTTGCGTACAAATCGTTCAAACACCTCAATAGGTCCATTGGGTTCATTGATATAGGTGTAAGGGAAGCCAGTTACTAAACAGGATTTAAGTGTAGAAGTTTTTTTGCTGACCTGTATGGGTTTATCATTTAACGTGGCGCCCTTTCCTTTTTCTGCAAAGAAAAATTCATTCAGATGAGGATTGTATACGGCCCCGAGAATTATGCTGCCTTGAAATTCTATGGCAATGGAAACACAGTTAAGCGGGATGCCTTGTGCAAAATTTACTGTACCATCAATAGGGTCAATAATCCATTTATAATCTGAGGATTGCTCAAGCGCCCCACTTTCTTCAGCTAAAATCTGATGATCAGGAAATGCTTTTTTGATTACGCTGAGAATAGCTTTCTCGGATGCGTGATCGGCTTCGGTAACCAGGTTGTTAACACCTTCCTTATTGCTTACCTCAAAACTACCCTGAAAAAAACGAAGTATCTCTGCTGCACCTGCTTCTGCAGCTTCGTGTAAAATAGTGTGGAGCATGCGCGAAGATAACATGTCCCCCGCTCAAATGCTTATATTCGCACTACAATTGAAACAGTGCGATGGCGTCAATTCTTGACATAAAAATCCCGCGGGCACTGGCCTCTATTCTCCAGATTCCCATTAATGATAACCGTCGGCAACAGCTCCGGGTACTTAAAAAGCTATTAAAAAAAGCTCGCTTCACCGCTTTTGGTCAGCAATATCATTTTGATCAGGCCCTGCTTAGTAAGCATCCAGGAAAGAAGTTTCAGGAACTGGTTCCCATACATGATTATAACAAGATCTATGACGAATGGTGGAAGCAAACGCTGGATGGTACACCCGATGTGGCCTGGCCTGGAAAGATCAAATATTATGCGCTGAGTTCCGGTACTTCGGAAGCTGCAAGTAAATATATTCCTGTCACCAGCGATCTATTGCGAAGCAATATGGTCAATTACCTTCGACAATTAATTAGTCTGGTTCGTTACGAAGAAGCCAATATGCGGGCGATGACCAAAGGATTTTTAATCTTGGGCGGCGCAACGGATCTTAAAAAAGGAAAAGCAGGCTGGTATGCCGGAGATCTCAGCGGTATTTTGGCAAAGCGAAGACCATTTTGGTTTCAAACTTTTTATAAACCGGGTGGACGTATTGCAGCCATCAGTGACTGGAATCAAAAATTACAGGAGATTGTCGAACAGGCGCCTCATTGGGATATTGGTTATCTCGTGGGTGTTCCGGCCTGGTGTCAGATGTTGATGGAGATGGTGATTGAACGGTATAAGTTGAATCATATTCATGAGATATGGCCTAACCTCAGTTTTTTTGTACATGGAGGGGTAGCTTTTGAACCCTACAAGAAAGGGTTTGAAAAATTATTGGGCAAACCCATTGTTTATGTCGAGAATTATTTATCAAGCGAAGGATTCATTGGGTTTAAAACAAGAGAGCATGCATTGGGCATGCAGTTGATTTTAAATAATAATATCTTTTTTGAATTTATTCCGTTTGACGAATCTAATTTCGATGCCGATGGAAATCCATATCCGGAAGCCGCTGCAAAAATGATTCATGAAGTGGAAGAAGGAAAAGAGTATGCATTACTCATGAGCACAAACGCAGGTGCATGGCGTTATTTGATTGGAGATACCATTCGTTTTACGGATATAGAACGTTCTGAAATTGTAATTACAGGACGTATCAAACATTTTTTGAGTTTGACGGGCGAACACCTGAGTGTAGATAATATGAACAAGGCAATTGAGTTAGTGAGTAACGAACTCAATATTAGTATTCCCGAGTACACCGTGATAGGGTTTCCCTATCAAAGTTTTTTTGCGCATCGCTGGTATGTGGCTACAGACGACAAAGTGGATGCAAATTTGCTGCGTACTAAAATTGATCAGCATTTGCGTGTATTAAATGATGATTATGCGATTGAAAGAGATAGCGCCTTAAAAGAAGTTTTTTTAGAAGTGTTGCCTGAACAAAAGTTTTTAGAGTTTATGGCTGTAAAAGGTAAGTTGGGTAGTCAACATAAATTTCCCCGTGTGATGAAAGGAAAGATGTTGGCTGATTGGGAAAGATTTCTTCAAACAGGTCAATGTTGATTATATATGAGCAAGAACGCTGTTGTTTCTAGGTCCTGGTGGCGCACTGTAAAGCGAGTTCTTTTTTATCTTTTTATTTTTCAATTTGTATACATCCTGGCTTTACGCTGGATCAATCCTCCCATTACTATTACCCAATTGAGCAATTGGGTTACCGGTAATGGAATGCGTAGAGATTATGTATCCGCTGCTAAGATCTCGCCCTACATGCGGTTGGCTGTAATTTCTTCAGAAGATCAATTGTTTGCGGAACATTATGGATTTGATTGGAAGCGTATACAAGAGGCGATGGCATATAATAAAAGAAAGCCACAAAAATTAAGAGGGGGTAGCACTATCAGCCAGCAGACGGCCAAGAATGTTTTTCTCTGGCAAGGCCGCAGTTGGATACGAAAAGGTTTAGAAGTTTACTTTACGGCTATGATTGAATTGCTGTGGGGAAAGAAAAGAATTCTTGATGTGTATCTCAATGTAATTGAAATGGGGAAAGGAGTGTTTGGAGCTGAGGCGGCTGCGCAACTCTATTTTGGGAAATCTGCCAGACAGTTAACAAGAAGAGAAGCAGCCATGATTGCGGCTGCATTGCCTAATCCAAAACGGTATAAAGTAAAACCTGCTTCTCGTTATGTGCAGGGTCGTAGTAATTTTATTCTTCGACAAATGATGCACTTGCAATCTGATCGAAAAGTGCGTCCACTTATTGAGAATCGCTAACGTAAGAAGTTTCTAAGATGCGGTTAACAGCGCGAACGGCCAGCTGCATTCTTTCTGTATCTTTTCCTTGAATCAGTGTCCAGGGAACCGATTGACTTTCCAGCCAACCACGATAGATCGTGAATAGTTTTTCACGCGTTGCTAAATCAGGATATTCTCTCAGTTGATCTTTTACCCAGGGTAAATCGGGTTGGCAAAGAAAGTAGTGGTCTACTTTTCGCTTTGCTAATTGTTCTTCAATAAAGGGATGAGATTTATTGAATACAAATTCACACCACACTTTCATGACGCTCATGTCGGTATCAATAAAATACGGGATATCATAATCCTGTTCTAATAATGGAGCGGCTCTCTGTTCCAGTTTTTCTGCTAATTGTTCTTCCAGTGCAATTTGTCCTTTAGCGATAGTCAGCAAATCCTGAAAGCTGTAATCCGTACCATTTGTCAACAAATATTCACGGGCATATTCTGGACACCAGATGGTTTCAAAGTATTCGGCTAGTTCCTGACAAAGGGTACTTTTTCCTGTGCTCTCGGGTCCTATGATCACAATTTTTTTAAGCATGGGTCTTTTTCGCTTTTTCTTTCCAACTGTACAATCCTGCAAAAGCGAGTAGCAAAAGTATTAAATAATAAAGCGCGGTAACTCTTAATCCTTTCACAAAATAGAGTGGCATCGATGTAATATTGGTTAGGATCCACCAATACCAACTTTCTACTTTTTTCTGTGTCATCAGCCACATCCCCGTAAATGCTGCTGCGGAAGCCAATGCATCTGCCCAGGGTATAGCGCCTTCAAAGAAATACTCTTTTAATCCTGTTAGGGATCCGTACAGTACAAAATAGATAACAACAAAAAACAAAACTTGTTGTATCCACTCCTTCCTGGTGTTATAGCTGATCAGTACTATGGGTTGTTGTGTAAGATCTTTTCGGGACCAATTATACCAACCATATAGACTCATGGCTGTATAATAAAAGTTGACTACTCCTTCTCCCGGTAAATGGTATTTAAAACTCAACCAAGTGTATATAATGGTATTGAGTAAGCCTGTGGGATAAACCCAGCTACTTTCTTTTTTACTATACCAAACACTGATGATCCCTGCAGCGGCAGCGAGCCATTCCAGCCAGGAGGTTTGCAACATTGATTGCAAAAAATCAGCTACCGGGTTGCTGCTCATTCTGATTCAGCAATCACTTCTTTTACCTCAGGAATCATTCTTTTCATCATTCCTTCGATTCCTGCTTTGAGTGTAATCATCGAGGAGGGACAGCCACTGCAACTTCCTTGCATCGCAAGGCTAACTGTACCAGCTTCGTAGCTTTTAAATTGTATAGCACCTCCGTCCATTTCAACGGCAGGGCGAACATAATTATCCAATAATTCTTTAATACGCTTTACTACATCATCGTCATCGGCGGCCACTTCATTGGAAACAGTTTGTTTAACAGCCGCTAATTCTTCTTCATTCACCACAGCTTTTCCTTCTTCCAAATAATCTTTCAGAAATTGACGAACAGATGGTATTACATCATTCCAATCTGTTTCTACAGTTTTGGTGAGTGTAACAAAATTGCTGGCTATAAAAACCGCTTTGATAAAGGGAAATCCAAATAATTCAGTTGCTAAGGGAGAAGGCCCTGCACTCGCTACATCCGGGAAGTCCACACTCTTGCCAGGAAACAAAAGCTTGTTGGCCACAAACTTCATGGTTTCGGGGTTGGGGGTCATTTCCGTATAAATACTCACAATGGGGTTACCAGTCTTAATCATGGCGGTTTGAAATTGTACTGCAAAAATAACAAGTCTGGGGACGCATTGTTTACGAAGAAGGGAATCTGCTAAGTGCTTGAGGGTCAAAAAAAAGGCCCCTTGTAGAGGGGCCTTAGTTGGGTTGAGGTCTATTTACTTGCTTTTTCCTGGGAGGGAATAGCGAAGCATGATTTCGTGAGCATTTGCTCCGGCATCAAATACGCTAAGCGGGGTTTTGTAGATATCAAAGCTATATCCCACGCTAAATGAGTTTTTGATATGCATACCTGCGGATAGAATAAAACTTTGTCTGGCTCTTGCTGAAAGCCCCCACCAGAATAGTTGCTTATGTTCAACTCGTACACCACCTTGAAAATCGGTAGGTGAATTAGGTAAATAAATTACACAGAAGCTTGGTGTAATGGTAGTTTGTTCATCTACACTCCACTTATACGATCCATGCAGGAAAAAGTGTCTGTATAATCTGGCTTCTTCTGCAGGAGTAAGAGTTCCCTGGTAGAAATTCAATTTTGATTGAATCAATTGAGAAACAGAAAGACCTACTTGTAAACGTTTTGAGGTATAGGCTACACCCATGCCCGCATCAAACTTAAAACTGTTGTCACCACCTGCAATAGCAGGATCTGCTCCTAAAGTTTGAGTAAGTTTTGCACGATCAATTGCATATTGTAGTCCTCTTGCTTCCAATCCTGCTGAGAATCTAGCTCCATTTGCTAGCGGGATATGTTTTGAAAAAGCAAGCGTAACACCCGTTCTTGAAGTTGGCCCGGTTTTATCGCTGTATAGATAACCGCCCACTCCAATTT
>CAINBK010000303.1:0-2270 GCA_903846615.1 uncultured Bacteroidota bacterium | reverse complement strand
TGTCAATTATCGAATTACTGATTCTGTATCATGTACCGGGACCTTGAATGTTTCATTTTTGGATCTTTCTCTTTCTCCAACGAGTAGTATTACAGGGCGTCTTTGGAATTTTGATGATGGCGGTGCCATCAGCACTTTGCCTGCGGTACTTCACACCTATAGTCAGTATGGTGTATACTATCCTTCATTGTATGTGACTAATGCTCGAGGTTGCGTTTCAGATACCATGAAGAAGCGAATTATTGTTTTTGGCGCACCTGTTGCTGACTTTACTGTTACATCTCCTGTTTGTGCGGGAACTCCTATCACATTTACTAATACTAGTCAATTAGGCTGGGGTAGTACACAGTTCTCACAGCTACAGTGGGATTTTGGTGATGGCACAGTTAGTACCGCTGTCACACCAACACATACTTATAATCAACCTGGCACTTATACTGTTTCTCTTACAGTTAAAAGTGATAGCAGCTGTGTGGCCAATACAAAAACAAGAACGGTAACAATCTCAGGTAAGCCTAAAGCAGACTTTATATATTCTAATAGTTGCGTAGGTGCACCTATTCAATTCACAAATCTCTCTACAGGTGGATTTGGGGAAAATGGGTTCACGGTTGTCGGTTGGAATTTTGGAAATGGTTCGCAGTCTTTACAAACTAATCCAATTATCACGTATCAGAGTCCTGGTACATATACTGTACAGTTAATCGTTGGGGGAGTGGCTTGTCCGCAATTGCGCGATACAGTCCGTAAAATTATAAACGTTACAGTACCTCGTCGTGATAGTATTTACCCAAGAATCTTTGCAAGCAAGTTAAATCGCTTCACCATGTCTGCAGTTCCTGGCGGGATTAGTTATCTGTGGACTCCTCCAATTGGTTTATCACATCCTACCCGCGCTATTACTGACGCTTATTACCTCCCTGCCGATCCACAAAAGATTCTTTATACAATTACTATTAGAGATACTAGTGGTTGCGTAAATAATGATCAGCAGGAGGTTTGGATTTTTGAAAAACCAGACGTGTATGCGCCAACTGCGTTTACGCCTAATGGTGATGGAGCTAATGATATTTTCATTCCTTTCTATATTAATATTAAGAGCTTAGAAAGCTTTAGAATATTTAATCGTTGGGGTGTCAAGATTTTTGAAACCAATGATATGTCTAAGCATTGGGACGGGACAATCAACGGCTCACGCGCGCCTTTAGAAACTTATTCGTGGGTAGTGGAATGTTATGATGTGAATGGGATGAAGATTGTAAGAAAGGGGATGGTGAGCTTGTTGAGGTATTGAGGATTTTCAAAAATCTTAGGAGGACACTTACTCCAGCAAGTTCATATGAGATTTCTTTTCAATGGCAAATTGGATAGGTTGCGAGCAGGGGGATTCAATAAAAACTTACTTACTTAGATTGGTAAGTGTAACTATTTATTTTTGATTTTAATCACAGTATCTTAAGATTATTGAGATTGAGGCAATGCGTTAAGTATTGCTCTAAAAATCAATCATTTATTTCAAAAAATAAATTGTTTCAGCTTACTGAAAGTATTGAATAAACTCATTTCATTTTTTGAAAACCCAATTCAATTGTGATTTTTTTGTGTGTTAAAATACCTCTAATTTCACCCATATTAAAACCAAAACTAACATGAAGAAGTTCGTTCTTATTGCTGCCTTTTTATTCAGTCAGGCTGATATCTTAACCGCGCAAGAAAAAACAGGTGTAGGAATTATTCCGTTCACTTATGTTACTGGATCTGCAAGCCTTAAAGATGTGTACTCGATTCAAGAAACTGTAACAAATGCGTTTGTAAAAACAAAGAGATTCAATATTGTTGATAGATCAAAAATGGATGCTCTTAAGCGTGAAAAAGACCTTCAAAAATCCGAGGATTTTATTGATGGTAATGTTATTCAGCAAGGTGTTTCATTGGGCGCTGATTATTTGATTTCTGGTCACGTAATTGCAGCACAAGCTGAAAGAATGGAAACTGCACCCGATTCTAGAACAGGCCAAGTAACAATTACATACAGATCTAAACTCTCAATTTCTTTAAAAGTAATTGATGTTGCTACTGGTCAGGTTATAGTATCAGAGACAATTGAACCAAAAGCAGGAAGCTTATTAGGAGGCATGATGGGGATGGCGCCATCTACACCAGAAGCAGCTATAACTAAGGCTATTAGTGGCATTGTGGGAAAGGTTGATGAGTTTGTTGGTATAAACTTCCCTGTATCCTTCCCAATTGCTGAAATTCTTGAAAAAGAT
>CAINBK010000302.1:0-10261 GCA_903846615.1 uncultured Bacteroidota bacterium | reverse complement strand
TTACAGTTACTTATCGTCCTACAAAAAAAATGACCACCACATTGGAGTACATGCGTTCGCACATAAGAAGTCAGCAACCAGGTGGACTAAGTGATTCACAGATTCAGCAGGATAACCGTCAAAGCATTCGTCATCGAAACTGGATGGACATCGAGTGGTCAACTTTTGCCTGGCGTTCTCGTTATGAACTGAGTGTAAGCTCTAGAATGGAGTTAAAGTTGTTTGGTTTGTTGGGCGATCGAAATAGTGTGGGCTTTTTACCAGTTACGGGAATCCTACAGCCAGACACCATACTAAGTGCCACTAGAGGTTTTGCTCCTCGAAATGTTAATATTGATCTCTATAGGAATTGGGGTGGCGAATGGAGATGGATAACGGATTATAAAATCAATAAATCTACTACTACGTTGGCTGTTGGATTGCGTCGATTTGTTGGGCACACAAATCGATTAATGGCAGATGGGAAAGGAGACACGGGTGCTAGTTACGCATTACAAATTCAAAATGACACCTGGATCCGGGATATTGATTTTAATAGTGCTAATTATGCATTGTTTGCAGAGCAGATTTTTAGATTAGGTACTCGTTTATTGGTGATACCAGGTTTTCGTTACGAGTGGGTAACTGGTGCGGCTAGTGGGCAGCACAACCTGCAAAATGGCGTCCCCGTTAATTTAATTCGCCAAGAAAAGATAAGAGGTTTTTTATTAGGAGGAGTGGGGTTGGAGTATCACATGAATAATAAAGTTGAGGTATATGCAAATTTTACAGAGGCCTATCGTCCTGTTCTTTTTTCTGATTTGAGTATACCTCCAGGATCTGATCGAATTGATCCTGCATTAAAAGATGCAAGGGGCTATAATGCCGATTTGGGAATAAGAGGAAAGCTTGGTAAGCAATTTTATGTGGATGCCAGCTTATATCTATTACATTATGGAAACCGTATTGGGACTTTATTAGAGGAAGAAGCGCTGGGTGTGCGGTATAACTTGCGAACCAACATTGGAGCCAGTAATGCTAAAGGATTGGAACTGTTTGGGGAATATCAGGGTAGACTAGGTAAATCAATGAATACCCCTTGGCGTTGGAGTCAATATGTTTCATACGCATTTACGGATGCTCGTTACGCGAAGTTTCAACTTACTCGTGTGGTAAATAATACAATTGTTAAAACTGATCTCACCAATAATCAGGTTGAGAACGCTCCTCGACATACGGTTCGGGCAGGTACTACATTACAGTACAACACTTTAAAGCTAACCGGTCAATTAAGTTACACCAGCGGTACCTATAGCGATGCAAATAATACAAGACAACCTACCACCAATGGTCAAAATGGTTGGATACCTAATTATACCGTGATTGATCTGACGCTCTCTTTTCCCATAGATAAAAACTGGTCAGTTTCTACGGGGATCAATAATTTATTAGATGCTGCTTATTTCACAAGACGGGCGGGGGGCTATCCAGGACCGGGAGCTATGCCTGCCGATGGGAGAACTGTTTTTATAACATTGAAGAGTCAGCTATAAAGCTTTATCTTCTTTTATTTTCAATCGAATTCCAATATAAATTTCTCTTCCACGTGTAGGCCCCCAAACGGAGGAGGTGTCAAAATATGGGCTAAACGGATTTTCCCAACTAATAATGGGTTGTAATTGTCTAAAATCAAAAAGATTCTCAACACCGGTATATAGCTCAATACGCTTGAAGGTATATGTAAATTGAGTGTTTAGTACCGTATAGGCTTCCGAAAAATCAGGTCGTTGAAATTGCGTTGGATTTGACTTAGTATTTGGTAGCTGTTGCTTTCCATACCAATGGATATTCAAATCTGCCTGGAATGGTTTTTGGGGTGGTCGGTAACTGAGCGATGTTAACACTTTTTGTCTGGGATTGAAGGGTAGGAGCTCTTTGCCTGACTCGGTAATCCTATAGACATCTAGAAAATTATACCCGGTTTTAAATTCAAGTGTATTAAAAAAATGTAATTGCAAGTCAGCTTGCAAGCCATTACTGATACTTGTCCCGGTAAAATTCTTAATGATTGCTTTAGTTGGACTGGTATTGTAATCGGGGAAAATTTGATTACTAAAACTGGTTCTATAAAAGTCTATGCTGAGATAGCCGGAAATATTTTTTGATCCAGCCTCAAATTTTTTTGTCAAGTTGACTCCTGAATTGAGTGCTATTTCAGGTGCTAAGGTCTCTGTAAAAATTATGTCGCGCGAACTTACTAACAGCCCAATGTTTTCACTAAAAAGGTTAGCTGTCCGCCATCCAGTTCCAATACTGGCTCGTAAAATTAGTGTTGGACTTATATCATACTTCACCAATGTTCTAGGTGTTAGTTGAAATCCAAATTTGTTATGTTGATCTCCTCTTATTCCAGTAATCCAAGTAATTTTCCCGTTTGCTAACTTGAAGATATTTTCTGCAAAAGCGCCAGGAATCATTTCTTTACGATTGTAGTTGCCACCATATGTTCTTACTAGTACTTGATCGGTGAATCCAATATTTTCTCGAAGATGTAGTAAGCGATAGCTAAAACCTGTTTTAAGTTGATGTTGCTTATAGGTAAATTCATACTGCACGTTAGCATATACATTGGTTTGATTTGCATCATAACGAACTGTGCCAAAATAGGAATTTTGTTGTTGGTGAAAGCTAGATAAGAAAGCAGTTATAGCATGTTTGTCATCAAATCGGTAACCTGTTTTTGTCCAAAATTCAGGTTGATTGATATTCACGAACTGACCATATACGGTGGTGCTTCCTTTATCCCTTTTCGAATTAAAATTAGTTTGACCGCCAATTCTTCTTTCTTGTAAAAATCGTAGGCCCACTCTGCTACTCCAGCCCCAACTATTTTCGTTTCCGTATTTCCACTTGTTCATGAGTAGGTAACGTCTGAGGCGAGGAAGATCCAGGAAATTGTCTTTGTCGCGGTCTACCTTATTGGCTGGTTGCACGATATGAACAGCCGTTAGGTTACTCCATTTATTTTTCTTTACAGCGTAATTGGTATTAATATGTTTTTCACCAAAGCTGTTCATATACGCATTGAAGTATAACTTATCTGTATTATCAGGCTCCTTTGTTTCTACGTTAATTTGTCCGCTAATACTTTCGAATCCTTGAAGAACACTATTAGCTCCCTTTGCCACATAAATATTTCCTACCACGGTGCCAGGGATGCTACTGATGCCATAGGTATAGGAAAGTCCTTGTATAACTGGAAACCCGTCCACCAGTATTTGATTATATACGCCAGATAAACCTAGAATTCTTAATTCTTTTGCATTGGTAACCACATTAGTAGTTTGTGGTTGCACCGTAGTTTGTGTTTCAAAACAACCGGCTAAATCACAGCAGGCTGATTTTCGAAGTTCTGTTTGCGTTATTTGCTCAACCTTAATTGCTTTGTTATCTGATATAATTACGCCAGCTCGCTGGCTTTCAATAATAATTTCACTGAGACGCTTGTTTGGCTTGAGCTTAAAAATAATATCGCTATCAGGTGAAGCGATTAGTATTGTATCCGATTGATATCCTACAAAGCTTGCTATCAGTTTGTGGGGTAGCTTAGGTGATTTTTTCAATTCAAAAATACCGGCACTATTGGTAAACGTTCCCTGATTCAAATCTAGCCATTGTATCGTGGCTCCTCCAAGCGGTTCATTTTCTGAATTGGTTACTTTCCCGGTGATTCGTTGTGCCTTGCTCAGGAATGGAACAAGTAGTATTAGAAGCGCTACCCAATATTTCATGGAGGACTATTGCTTAACCTTGTACGGCCTATCATTAGGGTTTTCGCAGCCGCCTGTATTTTCAATCGCAGCTACTATCTCTTTTTCTGTAACTCTTGCAGGATTAAACATCAATTCAAAACTAGTTGTAGCACCTGGTTTGTCGGCTTTGCAATTAATTACGCCGGATAGTTTTTCTATGTTGCTGGCAATAGTTTTGACATCGTTCGCGCACGTAATTCCTTTTACTTTGAATGTAGTGGCTTTAACTGTATCTACATATTGCCTATTATTCGATTGCGCGTTTCCGGTTGTATTTGCTACGATTAGTGTTAAAATTGTCGCAAAAAAAGTAATAAAGGGTTTCATGTGTAAAATCTTTGATTTTTTAATTCAGCACTGCTAAGATAATTCTGTAATTTGAAGGGAGCGCTGGAATTGTTAAAAAGTTTTCCATCTCCCCCAAAACTGTTTCAGTCAAACACGTAAATGCTGTTCTTGCAATATCTTGTTTGTTGTAAAAAATTGACAATACTCCTCACTAGCATTTCGATTACAGGTAAGCAATGAAATTCGAAAGTATTGAAAATAAGTTGCGCCTTTATGTGTGATATTCATCATTGATTTATATGGAGTAGCTTTTTACTTTAGTCTATGGACTTAAAAAAAGCAGAGCCACATTTAAGTTTAGATGTGCGCCGAATACAGTCATTATCAGACTCCGTTTTTGCCATCGTAATTACAATTCTGTCATTTACGTTAGTGGTACCAGCGAATGAAAATGACGAAGGTTTGAAGCGGTTTTTATGGGATCAGATTTTACCTAAGCTATTTATCTTTTTTTTGGGATTTATAATCGTTGGGGCATATTGGGTTGATACACATTATAACCATCATCATATTCAGAAAGTTGATAAAATGAGTATCTGGCTCAACATTTTCTTTTTGATGTTCATCTGTTTGATACCCTTTTCTTCTGGATTTCTAGCCAATTACCTATATAGTTCAATCAGTGTAATAATATACAGCATCAATTTAATTTTAGTTAGTTTTTGGCATTTAATGATGCTGATCTATTCCTGGCGTAGAAAGTATATTCAACCCTATGTCGATAAAAAACTTTATAAAAATATGCAATGGAGAATCATCCTGCCCATAATGATATATATGTGTATTATTCCTATCTCTATGCTTAGAACACCTTGGGTGGTTTATTTATTTTTACTCCCTTTAGGTTTTCAGATCTTTTTTGGGCGTTCTAGACAAGAAGTTGACTGAGAAACCACTAGGTCGTGCAAGTGTTGGCTAAGTTGAATGCTACCTTTATGAATTGAGCGCTTGCTTGATTGCTTCAATAATTATCTTAATTGCTGTTTTATTTTTTACACTTATTCTTTCCATTCAATGGCAATTACCACTTCGTTTTTTCGTCCGATGATTTCGTATGGTGCGTTATATCCTAGATAGGTTGGATTGCCGATCGTTTTTATGCCATTTTTAGTGAGGGTTTGTGATAGTTGGTCTGCATATTGCTTAATCTTTTGATCGTTAGCATATCCGCTAAATTCGATTGCTGCCATATAAACGGCTGGGCTTTCATGTAATTCCACGCGGGCATCGGCCGGCCGGGGCAATTTGTCAAGACTGTATTCGGACGGCATGACAAAACTCATAGAAGATCCTTTTTCGTTGATATCCATGTGCACGGGTGCTGTCATGGCTATCTTGGCGGAGGTTTCGTTGTTCCCGAAAATGTATCCCGCAATTTTTCTGAATCCGCTGCTTCCCAGTTCCCGATAGGACTTTGCTGCCGATCGTGTAGTGGCAAAAATGGCTGGGGGGTAAAAGCGGATCTCGAACTCTTTATCTTTTTTAACGACCCGGTATTTTTGCTTTTCGATACGTGCTTTTGTAAATGACATCAATAGAATGGGTATGGCGATGAGTATGAGGATGATGAGCAGGAATGAAGGCTTCATTGATAATGAATTTACACTTAAAACAAATGAGTTGAGTATAAGTTTAGTTTCTGATGATGGTTCTTTTTCTAGGAAGCGGAATTGTTGGCAGTGGGCTAAACTTAGGTGCCGTTGGTTCTATCGAAATTAAGAGTGATTTAGCTTTTTACTCTCGTCAGTGGGCTAAGTAATATTCTTTTCTTTATTAAGCAAATTTCTCCATGAATAAAGCCCATCACCAAAGACTAATTGTACTACTAGCATAATAAGTATTACTGCGGCAATTATAATTTCGCCTTGATGAATAGTTGCCTCCGATTTAAATAATAATACGATGGCACCGATAATTATGGGAAGCTGTATTAAGATTGTCAATCTTATATAAAGCCCAATTATTATAAAAAATCCACCGGCAATATGTATGTAGGGTATTATCAGTCCAAGAAGCGAGTACTTCTCCTGAATAACTGTATTTGAAATTATATTTTCAAGTAGGGCTTTATCCCGTATAAAACTTATGCCTTTCGCGAATAAAATAATGCCTAGGATAACTCGTAAGACAAGTAATAACAACCTATTAGATCGCTCTACGCTTTTCTCATGTTTTGTAGTGGCCATTGTTCCATAATAATTAGATAAATTAAAAAAAAGAAATATTTAAAACAATGATTGGAGTCATATCCCGAAGATTTGAGTGAGTAAATTCTAGTTTTTGAAGCATCTATTTTTACTTCTTAAATACTTGAGTCATTATCTATTTGTAAGCATAGATTCAATTCGATCCTAAAGCACGGGCATAAGTATATATAATAGCTGAACTATTAGACTGAATAATTAAGTTTTGGGGCTAGTAGATTAATAAAATGGTAGTCCCGACAGGAATCGAACCTGTATCAAAAGTTTAGGAAACTTCTATTCTATCCATTGAACTACGGGACCGATAATCCAGCATAGCAGCTGTTTATCAAAGGGGTCAAAGATAACACCAAAAACTGCCTTAAATTGTAAGGCATAAATGGTATCCCAGGACGAACTAGATTTAATTGAACGTTTGAAGCGTGGCGAGGAATCCGCATTCCGGTCATTAGTGGAACAATATCAGGACCTGGTATATAATACGGCCTTGGGGATTGTACAAAATGAATCTGATGCCGAGGATGTGGCGCAGGAGGTTTTTATACAAGTGTATCGCTCTATCGGCACTTTTAAATCCGAAGCCAAGCTCTCTACGTGGATCTACCGAATTACCACCACCCGTGCTTTGGATTTATTGCGAGCCCGAAAAAGTAAAAAACGGTTTGGACTTTTAAAAAGATTGTGGGAAACGGAGGAAGATAGTCCGGTCGAGAATATTCAAGATTTTAATCATCCGGGGGTATCCCTCGAAAGGAAGGAAGAGGCAGCCCAACTCATGACTGCTATTGCTCAGCTTCCTGAAAATCAAAAAGTTGCTTTTGTTTTACACAAATTGGAGGGACTCTCTTACCTAGAAGTTGCGGAGGTAATGGGAAATACCCTGCCGGCTGTGGAGTCCCTGATGCACCGGGCCCGTTTAAATCTTCGTAAAATCCTGGAAAAAAAGATATCTGCACCCTAACCGAGAAAGTTTTATTTTAATAGCACGTCAAACCCCCTGCTCCATGAAACAAGACGTTACCCAACAAGTAGAAAAGGTACTCAGCAGCCTCGATCAAGTCAATCGGGCCTCCGTTTCGCCTTATTTCTATTCCCGTTTACGAACAAGGATGGAGGCCGGCAATGCCCAACCGCAACATGGTTTTTCGTTACAGCCTGCATTTACCATTCTGGCATTATTATTTTTATTAGTGATCAATGTATACCTGCTTTTAAATCAAAACGTCCCCCAAGAACAAAAATGGACTGAAGTGGAGGATCAAACACAATGGACAACTGAGTATGCCTTGCAGGAATCCACTCCCTATCAGGAAAACCCAATTGAATGGGTTGCTATTAAATAGTATTTTATGAGTACAAGTTCACCCCGCTTTCTGACCACCGCTGTAATACTGTTATTGCTTATTAATACCGGATTGGTGGTTTATTTGGTGCTGGATAGAAATCAATCTCACCGATATAATACCGGGCGCAATCGGTTGGATACTTCTGCCTTGCTGGCAAAGGAAATTAATCTCACTGCTGCCCAGGAGCAACAACACCGTGAATTGCGTGAAGCACATTTTAAAAATGTAGGCCTTCTTTACGATTCAATTCGTCAGGTGAAATCAGTTTTGTTTACTACAACTAATACTATTGCAACTGATTCCTTACTAGAAATAAGTAATCAAAAAATAAATAACTGGCAATCCACTATCAATGCTTTAACAGTAGGCTATCTACAAAAAGTCAGAAAACTTTTAACGCAAGAGCAGCAGAAGGGCTACGATCAGTTTGTTATTAAAATGATGCAGCGCGGTCGTCGTGATTCTAGCAGAGGACGTTAAGCGTAGATCTGCTCGATCGCTTCTTTGAATTTCTCCAAAATCACTTTTCGCTTTAATGAAAGCTTCGGCGTAAGTTCACCACTGTCTACGCCCCAATCATTGGGCAACAGTGAGAACTTTTTAACTTGTTCAACAGGGTTAAAAAATTTATTAAAGCTCTCTATCAATTCCTGATAGTGTTCTATAATGCGAGGATGTTTGCACAACATGGCTGGATCAGTTTCTTGAATGCCTTGCTGACGACACCAGTCAAGTAGGTTAGGGAAGGAGGGGACTATTAATGCGCTTACAAATTTTCGATCGGCTCCAATAACCATGGTTTGCTCAATGAAAATTGATTCCTTCAACCGACTTTCAATGGGAAGTGGAGCTACATATTTCCCCCCGCTGGTTTTAAAGAGTTCTTTTTTGCGATCAGTTATTTTTAAATGGCCTCTTGAAGAAAAAGTGCCAATATCTCCAGTCATAAACCAATCACCCCGCATCACTTCTGTAGTAAGATCGGGGCGCTTGTAATACCCCATCATGATATTAGGCCCTTTACAGAGAATTTCTCCATCCTCTGCAATTTTTACTTCTACTCCTTCAATAAAAGGTCCCACTGAACCAAATTCGCGTCCATGTTCATCAAAACGGTTTACACTGATTACAGGCGACGTTTCTGTTAATCCATATCCCTCCATAATTACAATGCGAGCTGCAGTAAAAATTCGGATCAGTCTTACCTGACAGGCTGCACCTCCGCTGATAATTGCCTTTACGTTTCCGCCAAGTGCTTCGCGCCATTTGCTAAAAATTAATTTATTCGCAAGAGCTAATTGAAATTTATAAAGGGGACTCAGGCTTGTATTGATCTCAAATTTCTCAGCCAGCGAATGTGCCCAAAAGAATAGTTTGCGTTTGGTGCCCGTTAGTTCATTCCCCTTCAGCATAATCTTGTCATATACTTTTTCGAGCAAGCGAGGAACAGTTGTAAATAAATGTGGTTTTACTTCTTTTAAGTTATCACCAATGGTATCCATGCTCTCTGCGTAGTATATCGCAGTCCCTTTGTAGAGGTATAGGTAGGTGACCATGCGTTCTAAAATGTGATTGAGCGGCAGGAAGCTAAGCGCTCGCATATTTTCTCCAGGAGGAAAGCAGGGTAACGATGCTTTCACATTAGTCATTACATTGCTGTGAGAAAGCATTACTCCTTTGGGAGTGCCTGTAGTTCCGGATGTATAAATAATAGTAGCCAAATCCTCTCCACCTATTCGGGCGCTGATACTGGGAATCTGTTCTATCAGTGCAGGGGTGGATGCTTGTAACAATTCTTTCCAATGTGCAGCATTTGCTACATGTTCGAATGTGTAAATAAATTTTAATTGTGGCAGCCGATCTTTCAGACTCAACACTTTTAAATAGAGATCCTGATCATTTACAAATACTACTTTGGCTTGTGAATCATTTAATACAAATTCAAGTTCGTTGACATTAATGGTCGGATAGAGCGGCGTCAGGATAGCACCAATTTG
The DNA here is from genome assembly GCA_903846615.1 of uncultured Bacteroidota bacterium. Lineage (GTDB taxonomy): Bacteria > Bacteroidota > Bacteroidia > Chitinophagales > Chitinophagaceae > JJ008. The sequence goes on along the minus strand of CAINBK010000302.1, from coordinate 575 downwards.
CTGCACGGCCAGATCCAACATAATCCACTCCGGCCTATTTTTTGAGAGAATGGCTACTTTGTCTCTTCCCTCGGGACTCATATCACCGCAGCCTACTCCTATGGAAAGCAATCCTGCACTCAGTTTATCAACCATTTCTTTTACGGTGGCAGTGCTATACTTTTTCCACTGACCGCCTTCTTTGGCGGCCAGCATATCCTCCAATGGATTTTCTCTTACATTGATAGCAAGACAGTCAAATAACCGGGTAGCTTGGCTCATAGCAGATCGTTAAACTACCAATTTATGAAATTTTCGCGATCAGCGATTTCTGTAGTACTGTCCGGTTGGAATTTTAAACACACGGTTGAACAAAAATTCCCGGAGGCGGGTATATGTAGCAGTATTTTGCTGTGACCATAGGGCAAATCCCTCCGGGTCAATTCCCTCTGAAAAAAGCCACTGATCATAGGCCTCAAAAAGCCCAGATTGTAGTAATTGGCGTTGATGTTCAAAAAGCTTAAATGGATAAGTAGCTCCGTATTTACTAAACCAGTCCAATACAAATCTTGTTCTGATCATGGTTAATGTCTCCC
>CAINBK010000301.1:0-2162 GCA_903846615.1 uncultured Bacteroidota bacterium | reverse complement strand
GATTTAATTCGAATTCTTAAAGATGATTTTCCTCAGATAAAAATTATTTTCATTTACGAAAGCTTATCCCGTGAAATTTTAAGTGCTTATCGAGCAGGAATTTCCGGTAGTTTTTTCAGAGGAGATTCCCTCGACACAATTAAAATTGTCTTTCAAACAGTGCTAAATGGCGAAGTTTATGTGCCGCACACGATAATCATCAACTTAATTTGTGAAGGGCATTTATTTTTTGACATGCCTGACTTGATAAATTTATTAAGCCAAAAGGAAATAGCCGTATTAAAACAGTTGCGCAAAGGTCAACGAATGAAAGAAGTGGCTCAAAGTCTTTCAATGGCTCCATCCACTCTTTCTACCCATAAACTTCGAATTGCTCAAAAACTAAATTTAGTGAGTGATTCAGATTTTGATAGTTTCTTGATTGCGTATGAAAACTGGAACAAAACCAGTACTCAACCCCAAAAAAAAGCCCCTCCAACAAAAATTGAAGGGGCTTAGTGATCCGGATTGGATTCAAACCAATGACCTACTGCTTAGAAGGCAGTTGCTCTATTCAACTGAGCTACCGGACCCCGTTGGAGCGCCAATGCGGTGCAAATTTACATTTCTTTAAATTGCGGGACAAACCTATTGCATGGCATCAAATTTTTTGTTTGGGGAGGATAAGCTTACCGTTTCAGCAGCGCTGGACCTGGTAAATGGAAGAAGAAAGGGAATTTTGAGTGAGATCGCCACAGAGAGGATACTGAAGGGTGAGCAGCATGTAAAAAAAATTGTAGAACAGGGCTCTACTGTTTACGGTATAAATACCGGATTCGGGATATTAGCCAATACTCGAATATCAAAAGAAGATACCAGGCTTCTTCAGGAAAAGATACTCCAAAGTCACAGTGTTGGGGTAGGTAACTCGATACCGCCTGCGGTTGCCAAATTGATGTTGATTACTAAGGTGCATGCGCTTTCTCGTGGTTACAGCGGCGTTCAGCTATCTACATTAGTTCGTATCATTTGGCATATCGATAATGACTGTATACCAGTCGTACCTGAAAAGGGTAGCGTTGGAGCCTCTGGAGATTTGGCACCCCTTGCTCATCTTTTTTTGCCATTGATTGGGTTAGGCACTGTTATGACTAAAGGGCAAAATGATTCTTGGAACGAAGTAAGTACTACAACACTTTTTGAGGAGCATCATCTTTCTCCCTTACAATTAGGACCTAAGGAAGGACTTGCGTTAATTAATGGCACGCAATTTATTCTTGCGTACGCTACTATGGGTGTGGATCGTTTTTTCAGGTGTTTAGAGTTGGCGGATTGGGTTGGGGCCATGAGTCTGGAAGCGTTGATGGGCTCAGCATCTCCTTTTGACGCACGACTTCATGAATTAAGGCCATTTGGCGGTTGTCAGTTAGTAGCACAGCGTTTGAAAAAACTAGTAGAGGGATCTGCAATCCTTGAAAGCCATCAATCTTGTGATCGCGTACAAGACCCTTACTCGCTGCGATGCATGCCGCAGGTGCATGGAGCCAGTCGTAATGCGTGGTTGCATCTAAAGGATCTAGTGGAAATTGAACTAAATGCAGTTACGGATAATCCTATTGTTTTTAATGAGAGAGAAACCATCAGTGGTGGAAACTTTCATGGCCAGCCGTTAGCACTGCCTTTAGATTATGCCTGTTTTGCAGCAGCAGAATTAGGGAACATAAGTGACCGCAGATCTTATCTGTTAATTGATGGAAAATGGGGGTTGCCCACTCTTTTAATGGATAAAGTTGGGTTGGACAGCGGTTTTATGATTCCGCAGTATACCACTGCTGCCTTAGTCACTGAGAATAAAACACTTTGTTTTCCTGCTAGTGCAGATAGTATTCCTACTTCTTTAGGGCAAGAGGATCACGTTTCTATGGGGAGCATAAGTGCCCGGAAATTTAATCAGGTAATTGATAATTTGGAATATATCTTATCGATTGAAATGTTATTGGCTGCGCAGGCAATAGAATTCCGTAGGCCTTTGAAAAGCTCTGCTTTGATTGAGTGTATGCACTCCTTGATTAGAACTAAAATTGAATTTGCAATTGAGGATCGTGTATTTGCAAATGATATAGGGAAGGCCGTAGCGTTGTTTCGTGATCCTTCTTTTCTTTCAACATGTAATCAAGAATCCT
>CAINBK010000300.1:0-4455 GCA_903846615.1 uncultured Bacteroidota bacterium | reverse complement strand
TTTTTGGAATAGTTCGTAAAGTGTTTCAATTGGCATAGTGCAAATGTACTCGGACGCGTATAAAAAAACCCTCCGAAGGGGAGGTTTTTCAATATAGCAAGATTATAGCTTATCGTTTTTGTCTTTTTGTTGGGAAGTATTGTCCGGTTTTACGTTTGTTACCCAGTTCAGGGCTACCCACTCGGTTCATTGCACAGCGGAAACCAATGGTGGCGGCAGAAAGATATTCCTCCAGGTGGCGACGTGCGCCGGGGCTTAGCCAATATGCACGGTCATTCCAGCTACCACCTTTGTAAACCTTGGAACGTTGTGGATCTATTAAAGTAGAAGTTCCATAGGCGTATGCAGCTGCGGAAAGTGAGTCTCCATCGAGATAGTCAATTACATTACCCTTCTGGTAGTTTCTTCTGTTGCGTGCATCTGCTTCAGTAACCTCCAGCATTTTTACACGGCCCAATGAGTCGCGTTCGTAACGCGCAGATGGATCAAGTGTAGTAGAATCTGCCACGTATAATTTCATGAATTTATTACCGCGGAAAGGGGCAGGCTGATCATCATAATCTAAGGTTGAAAGCGAGCGATAGGTGTCTTCAACCCACTCACTAACATTTCCAGCCATGTTATAAAGACCAAATGCATTGGGATAATATGATTCAACTGGAGCTGTGTAAAAGGCACGGTCGTTCAAACCTCCTGCCACACCCGCATTATCTCCACTTCCTCTTTTAAAGTTGGCAAAAAACTGACCTTGTAAACTTCCTCTCCGATTTTCACGAAGTCCGTTTACATTCTGTGCCCAGGGATATACTTGTTTGTTAGATTGCAATTCTTCACCACGCTTGCCTTCTTTAAGGCTAGTACGAGGATTTTGGCCAATTAGACCATAGGCGGCATATTCCCACTCCGCTTCAAAGGGAAGACGATACTCAGGACTTACAATCCCAGACTCTAATGAGGGTTGTTGCGGTGCACGACCACGGCTAGCACGCATGGCTTTACCGGGAGGCGCGGTGTAAAGACCTAACAAGTAGGAGCGGGTATTAAAATTATTATCTCCTTGTTGGGCTCCTGGTTTTAAATTGTTTTTATTGATATAACCTTTATCTACTAGCATGGATTCGTTATAACGATCCGTTCTCCATAGACAAAAATCTTTTGCTTGTTTCCAACTCACACCCACCACAGGGTAATAATTAAAAGCAGGATGGCGGAAGTACAATTCAACAGAGGGCTCATTGTAACTCAACTCACTTCTCCATACCAATGTATCGGGTAATGCACCTTCAATAATTTTTACATTTTCTGGGTCAGAGGGATCAAATATTTTAGATAGCCAAAAAATGTATTCCCGGTAGTGAACATTGGCAACCTCTGTACGGTCCATATAGAAAGAAGGCACTGAAACGCGTCGGGGGACATTGTTCCAGTCTCCCATCACATCTTCCTCGGTCTGTCCCATAGAAAAGGTTCCTCCCTCCACGAATACCAGCCCGGGTCCGTTTGCCTGGTCTTTTGCCTGGGCAACCTGAAAACCACCTTTTTCATTGTAGTTCCAGCCCGTTACACTGGACTTGGGAGATTTTTTTGCAAAAATTCCTTTGCCTTTACAGGAGTTCAAAAGCACTAGGCCTGTCAGGGCTAGCAGCATTAAAATTGGACGTCGCATTTGTAGCATACAGCTTCGATTGGTATTGACTAACGCAGGTTTAAGTCGGGATATTGCCCCGGTTCTTTATCCCTGATTAACAGGGCTTGCGAATTTAAGCAGTTTGAACCAAATAGTACCCTAGGCCTGTTTTATTTTTTAAAGCTATAACATATTCGTTATCAAATGAATATGGGAAAATTCTTCAAAAAGGGATTTTTTAAAAAAAAGGAATATTTTAACAATATTATTGAAATAGAGACGTTTATGGTTTGTCAGAGTCTTCTGAAAGGAAGAAATTTTGCTCGGAAGTTGTTCATTATGACTGATTTCCCGAAGTTTGAAAAAAATTCCTTTTTGGAGTGCTTTTTGATCAAAAACGCTATATTTACACACTACTAAAAATTTTCTAATGAGACTAACTGCCTTAAAACTGACTGCCAGCATCCTGCTATTATGTGGTCTGACTGCAAATGTTAATGCGCAGACTGACCCAATCAATGTGGTTACAACTGCCGTTCCTTTCCTTCGTATTTCTCCTGACGCTCGTTCAGGTGGTATGGGTGAAATGGGAGTAGCTACTTCTCCAGACACTTATTCAGCTATCTGGAACGTTGCAAAAGTTGCTTTCAACACATCTGATGCACGTATTTCTGCTACTTACACTCCATGGATGAAGGACCTTGTAAACGATGTTTACCTGGCTTCTGTTACAGGATTCAAGAAATTAGACGACAATCAGGCTTTATCTGCATCTGTTCGTTATTTCAGTCTTGGCAACATTCAGTTCACTGATTTCACAGGAGCTCCTCTGGGAACAGAGCACAGACCTCGTGAGTTTGGTGTAGATCTTGGTTATTCTCGCAAACTTTCTGATAAAAGTGGTGTAGGTATCACTTTGAAATATATCAATTCAGACTTGACTGGTGGATTGACTAACGGTAGCACAACCTATAAGACAGGTTCTTCTGTAGCGGCTGACCTTGCTTATTACCATGATGGTAAAAAGAACGGTACCGGTTTAGCTTGGGGAGCTGTTCTATCTAATCTGGGTGCTAAGATTGCTTACACTAGCAATGCTGATGCAAAGGATTTCATTCCTGCTAACCTTGGTTTAGGTTTGAATTACACAAAAAAATATAACAACACCAATACTCTTTCTTTTGGTGCTGAGTTTAATAAGCTTCTTGTTCCAACACCTCCCGGTGCTGGTGCAACTGCTGCTGACCTTGCTGCTTACAGAAGTAAGAGTGTAGTGGGTAGCTGGTTCAGCTCATTGGGAGATGCTCCTGGTGGATTTGGCGAGGAAATGAGAGAAGTTTCTGTGGGTGCTGGTGCTGAGTGGAACTACAATGGTCAGTTCTTCTTCCGTGGCGGTTACTTCTACGAGAACAAAACAAAAGGAGATCGTCGTTATTTCACAACTGGTCTTGGTGTGAAATACAATGTATTCCATTTCAACTTTGCTTATTTGATTCCTTCTGGTAGTGGTGTTAACCGTAACCCACTTTCCAATACCCTTCGTTTCCAAGTTTCATTTGACTTGGGTGGTAAAAAGTAATTATAGCGTTATACAATTCAAAAAGGCCTCGGATTCCCGGGGCCTTTTTGTTTATTTGCACTAAATCATAACTATGTCTTTTCGAATAGGATCCGGAATTGACTTTCATCAGTTAGAAGCGGGTAAACCGCTTTGGATTGGTGGAGTAAATATTCCTCATCATAAAGGGGCAGTAGGTCACAGTGATGCTGATGTTTTGTTGCATGCAATCTGTGATGCCTTGTTAGGTGCATTGGCTTTGGGGGATATAGGTGAACATTTTCCCAACACAGATCCTGCATACAAAGGAATTGATAGTAAGATTTTACTTTCCAAATGTGTGGCATTGATTCATCAAAAGGGATATCAGGTAGTTAATGTGGATGCTACGCTTTGTTTGGAAGAACCCAAAATAAGGCCCTTTGTTGCTTCAATGCAGGCTGCAATTGCTCCCCTATTACAGGTTCAGGTTGATGCGGTATCAATCAAAGCAACTACCACTGAAAAAATGGGATTTGCAGGTAGAGAAGAAGGATTGATGGCTCAGGCTACTGTACTCTTACAGCAATCCTAATCTTACCCACTTATCTTTGTGTGATGCCTACTCTTGCTGTTAAAATTATAAATCGTTCCTCCAATCCGCTTCCTTCTTATGCTACAGCAGCATCTGCAGGTATGGATATTCGGGCAGATCTTAAGGAGCCTGTTCAATTAGGAGTTGGTGAAAGAAAATTAATTCCAACTGGGCTTTTCATAGAATTACCGGTTGGTTATGAAGCACAGGTGCGCCCCCGTAGTGGTTTAGCGCTCAAGCAAGGTGTTACCTGTCTGAATGCACCCGGAACGATAGACGCAGATTATAGAGGCGAACTTGGTATAATCCTGATCAATCATTCCAATGAGGTTCAAGTGATACAGCCTGGTGATCGTATTGCACAGTTAGTAGTACAATCTGTAGTGACTTGTAATTGGGAGTCCGTTTCTGAATTAACTGATTCTGCACGTGGACAGGGTGGTTTTGGTCACACGGGAATAAAATGATTATTATGATGCGCGCATTGGTGTTGTTTTTAATGGGCGGTATTTTTTTTACTTCCTGCCGAAGTACAAAAAAAATTCAGACGGCGCTAGTCAAGAAAGACTCCATACAGGTGAATGTACTTTCTGACTTGGAAATATCCTGCTTGGTGGGAAGGCAGGAAGTTTGATCAACCTATCAGTGCCTGGGCGGCTGGAGACACCGGCAAGACGACTCGCGACATTCTTCAGA
>CAINBK010000299.1:0-2391 GCA_903846615.1 uncultured Bacteroidota bacterium | reverse complement strand
TGATTTGATTTTATTTACAGGAGATTTAGTCAATAATCTGGCCAGTGAGATGGACGGCTATTGGTCTTTATTTGCTCAATTAAAGGCACCACTTGGTGTTATTTCCATTACGGGTAATCATGACTATGCAGATTATGTGCAATGGGAGTCGCTGGATCAAAAGAGGGCCAACTTCGAAAATCTTAAATCAGTTCACGCGCGTATGGGTTGGCAATTGTTGATGAATCAGCATGTAGTTATAACTCGGGGTGAAAGCAGTATTGGTGTAATTGGGGTGGAGAATTGGAGTGCAAAAAGTCGATTTCCTAAATATGGCGATCTTAAAACGGCATTTAATGGCTGCGAGCAAATTCCATTTTCAATTTTATTAAGTCATGATCCATCACATTGGCGTGCTGAGGTCTTAGAAAAGTATCCATCCTTGGCCTTGACACTTTCTGGACATACCCATGGTATGCAGTTTGGTTTTGAAATCCCTGGATTGCAATGGAGCCCCGTGCAATATGTTTACAATGAATGGGCAGGCCTATACAGAATGGACCAGCAGGCGTTATATGTAAATAGAGGATTTGGTTTTATAGGATATCCTGGTAGGGTAGGGATCCTTCCTGAGATTACAGTAATTGAATTGTTTTCAAAAGATTAACACCCGGTGGATAATATCCTGCGTAGGTGCAGCATTAGTGCAGGGTATATTTGTCTATATATCAAAATCAACCTTATGCGTAAACTATTATTAATCTTACTAGTAATGTTTTCTTTGCCTGTATTCGCGCAGTTTCATGTTGGCGTAAAAGCGGGGGCGAATGTTACAAAAGTTGAGGGCAAATCATTTAAAGATGAATTTAGATCGGGATACGCATTGGGTGCGTTCGCTGAGATCAAACTATCTAAAAAGTTATACTTACAACCAGAGCTCTTGATCAATCAGTACAACACTCGTTTGGATACTAGTTACAATAATTTATTAGGAAATGTTTTTAATGGGTTGACTAGTGTAAAGCTTGATTATTTATCCGTTCCAATTTTATTGAACTATCGTTTGGGAGGTGGGTTTATCAGCTTGCAGGCAGGCCCACAATACGGCATACTGATTGATAAAAATAATTCTCTGTTGCAGAATACCGGTAATGCGTTCAGAAATGGCGAATTATCCATGTTAGGGGGTGTCCAGGTCAAAGCGGGTGCTTTTCGTCTTAATGGACGGTACTTTATTGGTCTTAGCGATATCAATGACCTCACCAATGACAGTAAATGGCGTAACCAGGGATTTCAGCTGTCAGTGGGGTTGACTTTCTTCTAAATCAACCATTTTTGTCAGTTTTGGCCCAGGGGCATGATTGTTGAAACATTGTATTTCAGCAAACTGCCCCATTTTTGCGACCAATTAGCAAGGTTGGGGTGACAACCTGCCATTAATAATTATATGCAAGTGAACAATCTAATATTAGGACCAGAGGAAGAGATGGATTTTTTACCGATCATTCCACTTAACGAAGGAGGGCAAGAAGACGGGCAGGAACTTACTGTACCTGCAACAATTCCACTATTACCCTTGCGCAATACTGTGCTATTTCCAGGCGTAGTTATTCCCATTACTGTGGGAAGAGATAAAAGTATCAAGGCGGTGCAGGATGCTTATAAGAGTGACAAATTAATTGGTGTTGTTGCGCAAAAAGATAGCAATATCGAAGATCCTGGAACGGCAGATCTAGTGCAAATCGGAACAGTTGCCAAAATTGTGAAACTGATCAAGATGCCTGATGGGGGTACTACAATCATCATTCAAGGTAAAGTGCGTTTTCGGATTGATGCTATCACAGAGGAAGAACCCTATTTTAAAGCAGCGATTACAACTTTACAAGATGAACAAGCACCAGCTGATGAAGATTTTAATGCTTATGTAGCTAATATTAAAGAATTGGCTGCGCAGATCATTCAATTGTCTCCCAATATTCCGGCTGAAGCAGGCATTATTCTTCGCAATATTGAGAATCCTGCATTTCTCATTCACTTTGTTTCCAGTAATCTGAACACAGATATAAACGAAAAACAGCAGCTGCTGGAAACGGATCCCTTGCGTCAACGAGCAGACTTGTTAATGCAATTGTTGCAAAAAGAGTTACAGTTTGCTGAACTCCGAAATAAGGTTACTGCAAAAACTCGCACAGAACTTGATAAACAGCAGCGTGAATATTTCTTACAGCAACAGCTAAAAAGTATAAAGGAAGAATTAGGGGGAGACACCAACGCGCAAGAAATCCGGGAGATGCAGAAGAAGGCTGAACAAAAAAAATGGCCGGAGACTGCAAAAATTGCTTTTCAAAAGGGAGTAGAAAAATTAGAGCGAATGCATCCCAGCACTCCCGATTACTCAGTGGTTTATAATCA
>CAINBK010000298.1:0-1907 GCA_903846615.1 uncultured Bacteroidota bacterium | reverse complement strand
GGTGTCGCGCATCCGACGCTGATATTCAGCGGGGATGAAGCGCAGCATTTTTGCCCTGTGGTCGAGATCGCTGATCACCTTAGTGGTGAACTCTGCGAGCTCGAACTGACCGGCTTCACGGTAATGCAACGCAAACCGCTGAAACTCAAGGGTGGTAAGACCCAAGAGATTCTGCAGCTCGAGCATTGCATCGTCCATGTTGACGACAGGCTTTTGCTGGTAGGGAACCATGTCTTCAGACACGATTCCTCCTCCTTGAAGAGGATGTAGGATTGGCCTACAAGGTCCAGACTAGGAGCCTTTCTCCTAGTCATAAAAAAGAAATCCTTGGGATGCTAACCCCAAGGACTTCTTAGTTTGGTAATTATTCTGTTGCCAGGCGTTACCAATGCCCCGACTCTTAGTCAGTTGGCTGCCATCCCATCAGAACCGTACGATTCCGCGTTCAGCATCTCTCCTTGCAGAGTAGCCAATCTCGGAACTGCCACTGTCTGGTGAATGAGTAAAGCAATTTGGCTCATCGTCCAATTGCACTACAAACTCACAGGATGGCCATCCACACTTATGTGGGAATATGCCACTCCTAGCGGTTTCCATTTCTATTTCACCTCCCTTCACTTATTATAAGGACCTATGTTCTAGGCATAAAAAGAAAATCCCAGGGATGCCAACCCCCAGGATTATTCTTTCATGATAGTTTCTGTTGCCAGGCACTATTCATCTGCCCCGACTCTTAGTCAGTTTCTAGGTGAATAAACTACTTAGTGAGTTTATTCTTTTGGCCGTGCTTTTTTGCCAGACCACGACGTGCAGCAACCTTGTGGTTACCGATGCACTTGTCGTTCCAGCAGCAGCCGAAGTTCTTTGTATCGAACTTCTTCTCAGCCTTCCTAGCAAGATCTTCTGAGTCATATGACTCTTGGATCTCGTAGTATTCTTCGAACATCATCCTCCTTGAATGATATTAGCTAGAGACCATTTCCCTAGTCATAAAAAGAAAACCCCAAGCTGGAGAGGGTACCAGCTCGGGGAATTCTTTTTGGGTTTACTTACTTAGCTGACAACTCTCGATGCACACTGAGTTTCAAACAGTGTGTAAAAGTCATCACCTGCATCTTGTAATGGTGTTATGTAATCATTTACAGATAAATCTGTTTTATCTGATTCCATGTATCTATTAATCGCACTTACATAATCTTCAATAATGTCTACATAAACAGTCTTTTCAAACTCCATTGTAGGCAAGTCGAGACTACGAAGATAACTACGAAACTCTCTCCAAGTTTGCATACGATTGATTAATTCTTTGCTAGTTGAAGTATTATTTCCACCGCTCCTTTTCTCAGAAGCTTCTGTTACTGCAGTTGCTAATTCATCTAGCTTTGATGAAACAGTACTATTGCAACTTTCGCCATATTTAATGGCAACGGTAGTAGTTGTACTGCTTGTTGTTGTAGTTGTTGGTTCAACTTTAGTTATTGTATACCCACACGATGTGAAGGTAAATATAGCCAAAATAAAGGCTAAATAACGTTGTAATTTCATTATCTTCTCCTTAAGTAATAGTGGTTGAATAACCATGTGATTTACAACCTCTTGGTTAACGGTTGGTTCATGTTATTTAATGTCCACCAATGGACAATTAATTACTTAGTTGGGAAGATAACTATCTGTCCTGGCATTAACTGGCCAAAACGATCATTGTTGAATTTTATGATCTCACCAACTCTGTCTTGCTTGTCATACCCGCCAACACAAACAGCTTTATCGCTCATGTTCCAGTAGGTATCACCTGTTGCAACTGTTAATATGCTAGCTTGGCAGGTAACTGCAGGAGGATTAATCATTTGATCAATCTCATCCAGTACAAATACCGAACCAATTAAGAATGCTACAAATAGCACTCT
>CAINBK010000297.1:0-4896 GCA_903846615.1 uncultured Bacteroidota bacterium | reverse complement strand
TCAAGCAGCTTTTAGAAGAGTTTGAAGGTAAGATTAGGTTTCAATTTCGTCATTTCCCCCTCACGCTCATTCATCAGCGTAGCTTAAAGGCAAGTGAATCGGCAATTGCAGCAGCCCAAGAAGGAAAATTCTGGGAAATGCACAATGTGTTATTTAATAATAGAAGAAATTTAGGAACGACCAGTCTAAAGTTATATAGTAAGGAAGCTGGAGTTAAGAATAAAAAATTCTTAGATGATCTGGTGAACGGGGTTTATGGTTGGCAAGTACAGGATGATTTAAAAGAGGGCCATAGCCGTGGTGTAAAGGAATTGCCTGCCTTTTTTATAAATGAAACACCTTTCAGCGGTAAGCCAACTTATGCGAACCTCAGCGCAGCCATCAAGAATGCATTACGAAGAGGAAAAACTAAGGCTCCTGCTAAGAAGCCAAAAGTTTCTACGCATGCCAACAAGCCTGCCCCCCGACAGAAGCAAAGAGCGTAAGGTCTCATGACAACCACTTTGCAGGAAATTTCCCGTCCTTTTTTCATAGGCGTTGCCGGTACAGGAATGAGTGCATTGGCACAGTATTTACAAGGAATTGGTAAGCAAGTTTCGGGGAGTGATCGACAATTCAATACCAATGCAAGTCAAACTATTCGGATGCAGCTTGAAGAAGCTGGAATTAGCTGTTATCCACAAGATGGTTCCGGTTTTGATTCATCCATTGATTTAGTAGTTGTTTCGACGGCAATAGAGCCGTCAGTTCCTGAAGTTAAGATTGCTCAAGACAGGGGAATTCCAATTATTCATAGGGCCGAATTACTTGCTTTAATTGCTTCCAGTAAAAAGACTATTGCGGTGGCAGGTACTAGTGGAAAGAGTACTACTGCTGCTATGCTTTTCGATATCTTGGAAGAAGGTGGGTATGCTCCAAGTATTATAAGCGGTGCAGGATTAACACGGATTATTCAACAGGGAAAAATTGGAAACGCGGTAGTAGGAAAAGGTGAGTGGTTAGTGATTGAAGCAGACGAAAGTGATGGTTCTATAGTTCAATACCACCCTGAGATAGGCCTCTTACTAAATATTGATAAGGATCATGACGAGATAAGCACCTTGCTCACCTTGTTCCACAAATTTCGTTCCCAATCTCAATATTTCACGGTTAATCAGTCACACGCAATTGCTGCCTCCTTATCTCGGGATACGAATCGAGACTTTAGTATTCAATCCTCGGAGGTCTCTACGATAAATGTTGGGTATCAAGCGAGCGATTTTTTGCAAAAAGGATTGCAAATACAATTTAAAGTCAATGGTGTTCCATTTGAGTTGGAGCAAGTAGGTGTTCATAACATGGAGAATGCATTGGCTGCTACCACGGTAGCGCATCAGGTTGGTATCCCCCTCAGTACGGCGGCCAACGCATTAAAAAAATACCAAGGAATTTATCGTCGGCATCAGATACTGGGAAAAAAGAATGGAGTTTGGATTATTGACGATTACGCACATAACCCTGCTAAATGTGCAGCTGCCATTAGTGCTTGTCAGCCCGTTGCCTCCAAAGTTGTTGCCTGGTTCCAACCGCACGGGTACAAACCGACCCGATTTTTACGACATGATTTTGTTCAATCTATAGCTGCTTCTCTACGTCCTCAGGATGAAATATGGATGAGCGAAATTTATTATGCCGGGGGTACTGCTGTAAAAGATATTTCTGCAGCTGATTTGATTACTGATTTGCAGGCACTCGGTATTAAAGCCTTTTTTATAGAGGATCGTAATGCATTTTTATCTGCGGTAAGAGCCTCACTTCAACCCGATTGTGTGTTATTATTGATGGGCGCGCGAGATCCTTCCCTGGAACAGTTCTCTAAAGAAGTTTTTGATCAGTTATAGGTTATTTACAATCTTAAAGCCCGTGGCAGTTAAGAAAATTCCGGCAATAAGTGTGCAGGAAATGTAAACAATTGCAGTATTCCAGTTTCCCATTTTTATAAACGTCAAACTTTCCTGAGAGAATGCGGAGAAAGTTGTAAAGCCACCGCAAAAGCCGGTGATAAGTAAAAGCTGTACCGATGAGTTTTGGCTATTCGTTTTCTCGCTAATCCCCCACAAAATCCCTATTAAAAAGGATCCCAGCAGATTAATCATTAATGTTCCTAGAGGTAGCGAGATGCTTTGTGGAGGGTTAAATTCTCTTCCAATTAGGTATCGAATAACTGAACCTGTCCCTCCGCCAATAAATACAAGAAGGAGGGCACTGTTCATGGTTGCTTAGTTGCGGAAGGATGGACGTAGAGATAACTGAGATCGACAAACCAATTTTTATCTCTTTTTAGAATTCGTAATGTATCCCGATCATTCTTGAACGAATTGGAAAAAATCAGCAGGGCGATAGAGTCGTTTTCATTTTTGTTTTCATGAATAATGATCGAAGCGCCCTTGTAATTCTCTTTATCGGTCTGTGATAATCGATCGTATCCACGAGAAGCTACATCCAGGTAGTTTAAGTTTAATGAATCAGGAAGCAGATACTCTTTGGCAATATCGAATTTTCCATCGAGCGCTGCTCTTAGAAATTTTCGACCAGCATCAACTTCGTTGGAGGCTAATTGGGTAGATTTTTCGTTTTGTTGACAGGCAGTACTTAGTACCAGTAAAAAAAATAGGAGGATCAGATTTCGCATGATAGGCTACGGTTTGGGATTTTCAAGTTCGTGCTCATGATTGTAAGCGCGAATAATTTGCTTGACTAATCGATGACGAACTACGTCCTCTTCATCCAGCTCAATATGTCCTATCCCATCTATGTTTTTTAGGATTCGCACGGCTGTTTGCAGGCCACTGCGTTGATTGCGGGGTAAGTCCACCTGCGTCATATCGCCAGTAATAATTGCTTTGGCATTGGCGCCGATACGGGTCAGGAACATTTTTAATTGTAAGTCTGTAGCATTTTGTGATTCATCTAAAATGATAAATGCATGATCCAAGGTCCTGCCTCTCATATAAGCCAAGGGAGCAATTTCGATGGTGCGTGTGGTCATGTAGTAGCCCAGTTTGTCCGCAGGGATCATATCGTCTAAGGCATCATAGAGTGGGCGCAGGTATGGGTCAATTTTTTCTTTCAAATCTCCGGGCAGAAATCCTAAGTTTTCTCCTGCTTCTACTGCAGGGCGCGTTAGAATGATTTTCTTTACTTGTTTATTCTTGAGGGCTCGAACCGCCAATGCTACGGCGGTATAGGTCTTTCCTGTTCCTGCTGGGCCAATTGCAAATACTATGTCATTGCGGTCCGCCTCCTGTACTAATCTTTTTTGATTAGCGGTACGGGCGCGAACCGATTTTCCATTGGGTCCAAATACTAAAACCTCTGCAGGGTTTTTCTCCTGGAAATTATCTATTATTTCTGCGTCATCTCCACCCAGTACTTGTTCAAAGTACTGCTGACTCATGTGACCATTTCTTTCCAGGTAAGACACAATCAGTGAAATCTTTTCACGGGCTGGTTCTATCTGTTCAGGTGCACCGCTCAATTTTAATTGAGTTCCTCGGGAGAGGATTTTTAAAAGAGGGAATTTCTTTTTGAGGATATCAAGTTTTCCATTGTTTACCCCGAAAAATTCAATTGGGTTAACAGTTTCTAGGTTGATGATAGTTTCTGTCAATGCTGGAGGTTTTAACCAATATTAACAATGATAAGTAGCAATTCCAATTATTACTTATCAACAAATGTGAAAATAATACAAACTTAATCACGAGTGCGAAAGCACTTTATTTCTGGCTAGCAGACAGGCACCCATTACACCTGCTTTTTCTCCAAGTCTGGAGGTTCTCAGCTGCGTGTCATTATTGACTAGACTCAACGAGTATTTATTGATTGCGCTTTTGATGGGTAGTCGGATATAATCACCGGTTTCAGACAGGGTGCCCCCCAGGATAAGTAATTCTGGGTTAAATAGGTTGATGAGTACAGCTAGCCCCTTACCCAGTTTTTCTCCCACTTCAGCTAGTAATTCTATGCTAAGCATATCCTCATTATTGGCAGCTGTAATTATATCTAAGAGGTTGATCTCTGATAAATCTTTTTTCTTTTTTAGCGCAGAAGAAGTGTACCCCTGTTTTATTTTTTCTCTGAATTTTCTGACTAGGGATTGCCCAGAAGCTTCTGTTTCCAGACATCCTTTTTTGCCGCAGTGGCATAGAATTTCATTTGTAAAAAACGGGATATGACCAAATTCGCCGCTGAATCCTGATTTACCATAGTACAACTTTCCATCCAGTAAGATTCCTAGACCAATTCCATAGTCCATATTCACAAAAAGTACATTTTGTCCATTGGAGGCCTCTCCATTGTGAAATTCTCCATAGGCCATTGCCCTGGAGTCATTTTCTAAAAAGGTGGGAATTCCCAACTCCCGATGAATGGTTTCTGCCAAGGGTTCTTCCTGGAAATGGAAATAACTGTAGCTGTATCCACTTGTATTATTGATGCGGCCAGAGAGGTTGATGGCCAACCCTAAAATTTTTTCTTTCTTGATGTTTTCGTTTTGTATGAATTCACGAATACAATTCAATAGTTGCTGATAAGAGGCTTGGGTATTTTCCAGTTTGTAGGGAATTTTTTCCTGAAGGCTCACCAGATGTTTTTTGAAATCGAGTAATCCAATATTTATATAATATCTTTTTACATCAACACCTATAAAGTAACAAGCATCTGCTACTAGCCCATAGATGCTCGCTCTCCTTCCTCCTGTAGAGTCAAATTTTCCATTATCTCGAATTAGTCGGTCTTCAATTAACTCATTGACCAAGCTTGTGATTTTAGGAACACTTGTATTCAGTTCACGACTCAATTCTGTGATGGTAAACTCGCCATGTTGATCCAGGTGACTTAGAATACTTCTTTTGAGTG
>CAINBK010000296.1:0-10329 GCA_903846615.1 uncultured Bacteroidota bacterium | reverse complement strand
GTGTGGGTGTGTGTGGGTGTTGGTGCGTTCACGTGTGTGGGTGTGCTATGACGAGATGTAGAGTTGACTTGATTCTGACCTGAACGGGCCAAAATTCCACTTTTAAAATCCTCCAAAATCTTTCGCCCAAGTTTGATTGGCAATGTGACTTTCTTTTTTTGCTTTTTTCAAGAACCAATTCCGTGCCGTAAAGGCATTAGTCATGGTTTCCTGTGTTGTAAATGTTTTTGACGCAATTAAAAACAGTGTTTCTTCGGCGTTCACCTTTTTTAAGGTTTCGGCAATATGGCTTCCGTCTATGTTTGAGACAAAATAGGTTTCAATTCCTTTTTCCCAATAAGGTTTAAGTGCCTCAGTTACCATCAGCGGTCCCAGGTCACTGCCTCCAATGCCTATATTAACAATGTATTTGATTCTCTTTCCCGAGTAGCCTCTGTGTTTGCCATTATGAATGCTTTCGCAAAAGCTTTTCATCTGCCGCAAGACCTTTTTAACTTCAGGCATCACATTTTTCCCCTGGATATACATAGGTTGACTGCTGAAATTCCGAAGTGCGGTATGAAGTACAGCTCTATGCTCGGTGGCATTAATGGCGGCACCAGAAAAAAATAAGGACCTACATTTTTCCAGTTGACACTCTTTTGCTAAGTCAACAAGTAGCCCTATTGTTTTTTGGGTAATTCTATTTTTGGAGTAATCGAGCACCAGATCCTTGGTGCAGCATGAAAATTTATCAAACCGCTTAGGGTCATTCTGAAATAATTCCTGAAGCGAAACTTGCTTGATTTCTTTATGGTGTTCTTGTAATTTTTTCCAAGCAGCTGTGTTTGCAGGATTAATGGCCGGCAGCATAATTTACTTTTTTTAATTCTTCAGCGGTTTTTTCAATCATTGGTGAGGAAATATCAAGGTGTGTAACAAGTCGAACCCTATTGGGGGCGATAGCATACGTTAAAATCCCTTTTTCCTTTAATTGACTTACCAGTGCAGGTGCTGACAAGCCATCCTGCAATTGAAATATGACAATGTTTGTTTCTACGGGTAAGACCTTTTTTACATACGTTAGTCCAGTGAGGGTAGATTCAAGTGTCTTTGCATGTAAATGATCTGTTTTCAAACGTTCTAAATGATGATCGAGCGCATAAATACCTGCTGCTGCTAAAAAGCCAGCCTGGCGCATACCACCTCCAAAAACTTTACGTATTCTTCTTGCCTTCTTAATGAAGCTGGTGCTTCCCACTAGTACACTTCCCACTGGACAGCCTAGGCTTTTGCTCAGACAGACTGAAATACTGTCAAATACCTGGCCGTATTGAAGAGCTGATTCATTTTTTGCTATGAGTGCATTCCATAGTCTGGCTCCATCGAGGTGTAGCCCTAATTGATGTTTATTGCATACTGTTCGTATGGCTTGAATTTGAGAAAAATCATAACAACTTCCACCGCCACGATTGCTTGTATTCTCAAGAGAGACTAGCCTACTGATTGGCCGGTGCACATCATCGGGCTGTACAGCTGATTCAATTTGCTGGGCAGTGATGCGACCGTAATCACCTGCTAATAATTTTACAGAGCAAAGCGAATTGAACGCAATACCGCCCCCTTCATATTGGTAGATATGTGAGTTTTCATCGCATATGATTTCATCGCCAGGTTGCGTATGACATTTGATAGCAATTTGGTTGGTCATCGTTCCGGATGGGCAAAATAAAGCAGCCTGCATTCCAAACAATTCCGCTGTTTTGCTCTCTAAGGCATTGATGGAGGGATCTTCTCCAAAAACATCATCTCCTACAGCTGCATGTAGCATCGCCTCATGCATACCCGGCGTGGGCTTAGTTACGGTATCCGACCTGAAATCTATAGTCCAGTTTTGCATAACCGCAAGTTAGCAATCGGTCAGTTATCTTTGCCATAAAATCACCGGTATGCCATCATTTGATATAGTTAGTAAAGTAGAGCTACAAGCATTGGATAATGCCGTGAATGTAACAACCCGCGAAATTTCCAATCGATTTGATTTTAAGGGCTCTCATTTGTTAATTGAATTGGACAAAAAGTCCTTTCAATTAAAGTTGGAGGCCGATGACGATATGAAAATGCGCCAATTGATTGATGTATTAATTAGCCGTGCTAACAAGCAGGGTATAGCACCCGAAGCTTTTGACCTTTCCAAAGAAGGGTCTCAAAGTGGCAAGGTGTGGCGAAAGGAAGTCAAAGTCAAAAATGGGCTGGCCCAAGATGATGCCAAAAAGGTAGTCAAATTAGTAAAGGACGCTGGCTTAAAGGTCCAAGCTTCTATACAAGACGATTTAGTTAGGGTCACGGGCAAAAAAATTGATGACCTTCAGGAAGTCATTCAGCTTTGCAGGACTTCAAATCTTGGACTTCCCCTTCAATTTGTGAACATGAGGGATTGATTTGGCTGTTCTCGCTATACCTCGTAAATTTGCAACCCACAATTAATTCATCTTACGGCAAAATCCGTAAGGCCTTAAAAATCATAGATTTATGAAAGAAGGAATCCACCCAGATAGCTATCGTATGGTAGTTTTCAAAGACATGAGTAACGGTCATACTTTTTTAAGTCGTTCTACTGCCGCTTCTAAAGAAATGGTAAAATGGGAAGACGGAAACGAGTATCCGCTGATCAAATTGGAGATATCCAACACCTCCCATCCTTTTTTTACTGGTAAAAATATGTTGGTTGATACGGCAGGTCGTATTGATAAGTTTAAAAAGAAATACGCCGCTAAAAAATAAGCTAGTGTTAGTAAGTATTGAAACGCCCTACAATTGTGGGGCGTTTTTATTTCCATTTTAAGCCTACCTGCATTCTCATTACTTTTACTATCGTGGCTAAGAAGCATATCATTTTTACGGAAGAATTTTGTCAGCCCTCTCAGCTGTATCCATTTTCATTAACTCGGCAAATACAGGATATTAGAGTAGGGTTATTTTCAATTCGAGAAAAATGGGAGCGTTATTTAAAACAGCCCTCACTGGATAAGGCAAGAGACGATTATAAAGATCATGCCAGTAGCGTACAGCTAAGTCAAATTAGAAAAGGCGACACCTGGATTTTATTACATGCTAATAGTTTGCCAACTACTGCATTGGTAAGTGCTGTAAAAAAAATGCAACCAGGAGATTGTCTGTTGGATAATCAAGGTGGCCCCATTGCATACTGTATCACTGACAAGCAAGTAGATTCAAAACATCAAATTAAGATTGACCGCCCCTTGCAGTATAAAAATCAAGTTGCAATAATTCAGTTTCCTTGGGATTTGATTCAATTGAATGCCAACGAAATTGAATGTGATTTTTTATTGGTCACCAAGGGAAGAAAGAGTGCGGCAATTTCAAAGACCAACCGCGTTTGGGGCTCCAACAAGATATTTATTGAAAAAGGGGCTGTTGTCGAGGGGGCGTTTATTAATGCAACAGAAGGTCCTGTGTATATTGGAGTAAAAGCCACCGTAATGGAGGGAGCTATGCTCCGTGGCCCCTTGGTAATTGGGGAAGGGGCTTGTGTTAAAATGGGTGCAAAAATCTATGGAGCAACAACTATTGGTCCCTACTCAGTGGTAGGAGGAGAAATAAAGAACAGCATTTTTTTTGGATACAGTAATAAAGCACACGATGGTTACTTAGGTGATGCGGTGATTGGAGAATGGTGCAACTTAGGTGCTGGTACTTCAAATTCAAATATCAAGAATAATGCGGGGCCTATACGAATTACTACGCCTTCCGGAGAAATTAGCGTTGGGCTAAAATGCGGCGTCATGATGGGGGATTATGTAAGAACTAGTATCAACTCGTCAATTAACTCAGGAACTTTAATTGGACCTTGTTCAGTGTTATTGGAGGCTGGATTATCTCCCCGGGTAATACCTCCCTTCTCATGGGGCCAGGATGGAATTACAAAATACAAGTGGCCTAAGGTGTTAGAAGATATCAAACGTTGGAAGGCACTCAAGCACTGTGCAGTTAGTGAATGGGAAGAAAAAATGTTACAAAAAATATATTCGTCTATTTAATATAACACCATGAGAAAAAAAATTGCTGCAGCCAATTGGAAAATGAATTTAAGTAGGGAAGAAGGAAAGGAGTTAATTGAGCAGCTACTGGTTCGTAATCCAAAAATTGGCGAGGGGCATCAAGTTATTTTAGCGGTTCCGTTTCCCTATCTGGAATTAGCATCTAGTTTAGTTGCTTCACATCCTGGTTATGCCATTGCAGCGCAGAATTGTTACCATCTACCAGCAGGGGCCTATACGGGAGAAGTTTCCGCTTTGATGCTTGCCTCTATTGGTATTAAGTATTGTGTTGTTGGGCATAGTGAGCGTAGAGAGTATCAGCACGAAACACCGGAGCAGCTGGGAGAAAAATTGAAACTTTGTTTTAGTCAATCAATTACGCCTCTCTTTTGTTGTGGCGAACCATTACCTATCAGAGAAAATGGTGATCCGGGCAGCTATGTAAAAGAACAGCTATCTGCTTCTTTATCCATGTTAACACCCGAACAGGTTACCAAACTGGTTATTGCTTATGAACCGATCTGGGCTATTGGCACAGGTAAAACTGCAACGGCAGCGCAGGCTCAGGAGATGCACTTTGCTATTCGTAATTATCTTCTTGAGTGCTATGGTAACACAATTGCAGCAGCAATTCCAATATTATATGGAGGAAGCGTAAAAAGCAGTAATGCTGCAGAGATCTTTGGTAATCCTGATGTTGATGGTGGCCTAGTGGGAGGTGCTTCTTTGATTGCAGATGAGTTTTCTGCAATCATTAAAGCGTTACCATAGAAGGATTATTTAATTACTTCACTGATGGCGGTACCAATATTTCCATTTGGCATTTGGATACGCAGCAAGGAGGCTAGGGTAGGTGCTATATCGGACATGCTGGTCTCACGCAGTGTTTTCCCCTTTCTTATTCCCCAACCATACCATAGTAGCGGGATATGCGTATCGTAAGGATTCCATAAACCGTGCGTGGTACCTGTATTGCCGCTGGCATCAATATAACCAGGTTTTAAAATAAGTTGTACTTCTCCACTACGCCGAGGATGATAGCCCAGGTTGATAGCCTTTCGAATAGTTTCCGGAAGTGGAATAATATTCGTTTCATCCAATGAGAAAACGCGATCGATACCCGGCTCCATGGCACATTCTTTTTTCAACCACGCGGCTACTTCATTCACTGCAATACCGGCGGAGTCAAGTTTTCGAAGATTTAAGTGATACTGGTAGTTGTCGTCGCTTAAAATGATTTTGTTGATTTTGTAAATCTTTTCCAGTGATATGTTCAAGCGATCCATGAGCTTGCTGGTAAATAAACGCCCTCCTGGTAGCTTATTTTCTTGCATGAATTCTGGGATATGTGCAGCTCCATGATCAGCTGTTAGAAAGATCGTGTATTGGCTTTTACCAACCTTTTGATCAAGTAAATCCATAAACTTTCCTAATGCCAAATCAAAACGAAGCATAGCATCCTCTGCTTCTATAGAATTGGGTCCAAAGCTATGCCCAATATAGTCGGGAGAGGAAAAACTAACGGCTAGTAAGTCAGTGATTGGATCTTCTCCAAGTTTTTCATTTTCTAATGCGGATTTCGCAAACTCAAAAGTAAGTTCATTACCAAAATAAGTGGTGTTCAGTTTGCCATAGTCTCGGCCTATGAATTTTTGTAGGTCATAGGGAAACCCCTCACCAAAGGGCTTTGCCTCATAGGATTTTTGGTCAGTGGTACTTTGCGTATAGGTGCTGCTATCATAAAGTAGTGACCATCCAGCTTTATAGTATTGATCTGGAAGTTTCAGCTCATTAAATGTGTTCACCCAATTTGGGAGGGAAGTCATATAGTAGGTTGAGGTAATCCATTTACCTACTGAATTGTCGTACCAGTATGCTGCATTGGCGCTATGTCCTGCTGGTAAAATAGCTCCGCGATCTTTAATAGCAATCCCTACAACTTTACTTTTAAAATTGGTAGCAAGTCTTAGTTCGTCAGCTATGGAGGTAACTAACATATTTCGGGGGCTCATTTTCCCTTGGGAAGAGCTGCTGCCTACGGTTGCTACATTTTTATCCTCGGTGCAATAAACTGTTCTATTTTGATCTTTATCCCACCAAGCATTGCCAGTAATTCCTGTAATGGCGGGGGCGCTGCCTGTATATACAACGCTATGACCACAGGCAGTTACGGTAGGGCTGTAAGGTATCAACGTGTTTTCACAGGTATTGCCTTCTTTCAATAATCGTTTAAACCCTCCTTGCTCGCTATAGCGGTTGTAATACCGATATAGATAGTCCCAACGCATTTGATCAAGCATTAATCCCACTACAAGCTTTGGCCTTTCCAATTGGGACTGGCTAAATGTTGAGGAAGCTATCAATAGTAATAAAAGGGTAGAGGTAAAAAGACGATTCATGCGTAGCGTGTTAAGTTTTGTAAAGGTAAGAAATTGGAATAGGTACGAGACTGGTACATCAACGAATCGGCGTACAATGTTCTGACAGGATTCGAACCTTCCCATTCCATTTTGTGACGGTAACACTACAACGCTGGCGGTCATCAAACGACTCTCCATGATAAATCCCTTTTCCCTTCCAAATGGTATTTACAACTGCCGTATTTCCTTCGATTTGAATGGTAAGGTTATCGCGTTCCATTGTCTGCAGTGTATATACTGTTGAGCCAGCAGTAGCAATAAGTGCAGCGCGATTAAATGTTTTTCCAGATTGTGTAAAATAAAGGTATTGAGGAGAAAGGGAAGAGTCGACAAGTGCAGGATTTTTAGTTTTCCATCCCCGATCAAATTGTTCCATCACCATATGAACTTCTTTTTCCGTAAGAGGTTGATTGATATTTTGGGAGCAGGAGGAAAAAAGTATTACCAAAAGGCTGATGACAAGTGGTTTATTCATTTTTGTAATAATAATTCGTAAAGTTCTTTTGTCCATTCTGTGCGGAGTACTTGTGTTCGGCATCCGTTATTAAGTTCGTGGATTTCAGCCAACAACTGATTTGTAAAATTACTAACCCATTGGTTCTCGTTGATGCGAATCCATCCATAAGTGGTGTCCTGAGATATTTGTTTAACTATTTTTTCGCATTCAGCCATTTCTTTTCCCAAGTAAATCTCTCTAATGCATATTTTTTGCTCGTTATAACGAAGTTTTGGCTGTAGTTTACCTTTTGATACATTTTGCTTGCACCAAGTCTCTGTTTTACCCACAAATTGCTGCCCGTTGCCTGCTATAGAAAAGGCAAGAAAACAGATACTAAAAAAGAAAAGCACTTTTTTCAGCTTCATTGCAGAAAGTTAACTTCTTTTTCGCTCTGCTAGCCATTGTTCCAATTGAATTTTACTAAAACTGCTGAGATTCATGGCGGGGGTCAGCAAACTTTTTTGTGCAATTAGTACACCATATCGCACATCCGACAATCCGGCAAGGGCATGAGCATCTGGATTAATAGAAATAAATACACCTTTTTCAATCGCATAGTCTAACCATTTCCAGTCTAGATCTAAACGTCGGGGGTGTGCATTGATTTCAATCGCAACTTTATGCTCGGCACAAGCATCTATAATCCTTTTGTGATCGATGGGGTAACCTTCTCTGCTTAATAGAAGCCGTCCAGTCGGATGTCCGAGAATAGTGGTGAAAGGGTTTTCGATTGCCTTTAATAAGCGGTTTGTAGCAGTCTCTTCTATCATTCGAAGATTGCTATGTACGGAGGCAATAATTAAGTCAAAGGACGAAAGAACGGTTGCTTCATAATCAAGTGACCCATCATTCAAAATATCAGATTCAATCGATTTAAAAATTCTAAAAGGAGCTAGTTTCTTGTTGAGCTCATCTATTTGTTGGTGTTGGGCTGCAACCCGGTCTGATTTAAGACCATTTGCATAAAAAGCACTTGCGGAGTGGTCAGATAATACCATATACTCCCATTTATTATCCAAACAGGCCTTAGCCATTTCCTCAATAGTGTTGGCGCCATCACTCCAAGTGCTGTGACAGTGTATAAGCCCTCTGATTGATTCAACTTGAATCGGCATTGTTAAGTATGCCTTTTCCAGCTGTTTTTTTGATTCTCTTCGGGCTGGCGAAGAGACGGGAATGTTTCTCTTTAAAAAGAATATATCATCAGGTTTCTGGGGAGGCTGAGTAGCTACATCCAATTGCGCTGGAATGGATAGTAATGCCTCATAAAATTCTGGTGTGGAAGAGGTTTTTAAAAGGTCCAGGGAAAGATTACTTGAGTTGTAAAGACGTATGGCCAAGCCATTTTTAAGCTGATAGCAAAGAGAGTCTTCTGTTTCTTCAATTAGCTCAGGAGGCTGTGCTGTCAAGAATTTTTCTTTGATAGATTCTTTTGAGGTTCCAATTACAAAGGACAGCTCCTTAAGAGTAGGTAACTGTCTTCTAAAATCCCCAGTTACAGCTACATTTTCCTGACCAAACTGTTGATGTAAGAATGATTCAATCGTGGGTAAAAGTGCTTCGATCTCTGCGAATAAAAAATGTCCTTTATGTTGCAGTAGGAATCGGATTGAATTTTCTATGGATACCTGTGTTTTTTCTCCAAATCCTTTGTAATGGAGAAGTCTGTTTTCCTGACAGGCATACAATAATTCGCCCATGGATTCAATACCCATCTCTTTCCAAATGGTGTGAATCTTTTTGGGACCCACTCCTTTTATTTGAAGCATTTCAATTACTCCACTAGGCGTATTGCTAATGAGGTCATCTAGAACCGTAAGTTTACCTGTTTCAATAAGCTGGGATAGGGCACCGGCCACGCTAGATCCGATACCCCGTATATTTTTCCAATTTTCAGGATTTGTGTTGGCGAGGGGATAGGGTAATTTTTCAATGGTAAATGCCGCTGCAGCATAGGACTTGGATTTAAAAGTGTCGGATCCATGGATGTCCAATAGTTTTGATAAAAGGTCAAGTTGTTCGGCTAGCTGTGCGTTTTCCATTTTCACGAAGTATGAAGGGCAGGGATTAAATGAGAAAGTCCCCCGTTTTCGGAGGACTTTCTATCAAGTGGAAGAGAAGTGTTACTTCTTCTTCTTAGCAGCTTTTTTCTTAGCGGCTTTCTTCTTTTTTGGAGCGGCTTTTTTCTTAGCAGCTTTTTTCTTAGTAGCCATTGTTTAGAATTTAATGGTGTTAGGAAAATGGGTTATCGGTAGTAAAAATAATGATATTTTTTTACTAACCAAATTTTTTTAAAGAAATTTTAAAAGCTGTCGAAATAGCTTCTTAGGCTTCAGCTGGTGCTACAGAAAAAAATGTTCTGTTGTTGCGTCCTTTTTTGAATTCAACAACACCATCTGTTAATGCAAATAGAGAAAAGTCTCTACCAACGCCAACATTTTTTCCAGGATGATAAACGGTACCACGTTGACGTACGATGATGTTACCAGAGATGGCAGGTTGGCCACCAAATATTTTTACGCCTAAGCGTTTGCTCTGTGAGTCGCGGTTATTCTTTACACTACCTTCACCTTTCTTATGTGCCATGGATGTGTTTTTTTAATGGATGATAAAAATTAAGCGATGCTTACAACTTTAATTTTAGTGTAAGCGGTACGATGACCTTTCTTTTTATGAAATCCTTTTCTTCTTTTCTGTTTGTAGGCAATAACAGTATCGCCTTTAACTTGATCAAGAATTTCAGCCTGCACCTTAGAACCGTTGTTAGCGCCAACGGATAACTTTCCATTCGCATCTACCAGCAATACTTCAAGGTTTAGCTTATCTCCTGCATTACCTTCTACATGGGGGACATACAGCGTTTGGTCTTTTTCAACCTTGAACTGCTGACCGGCCACTTTTACAATAGCTACCATACACTAAAAATTAGGACGGCAAAGGTAGGGGAAAAAGGTGAATCGCCCAACGGAAAATACAACTCATTCAAAGCCAATTGGGCAGGATATTTGACCAAGGGTTCACTATATTTACCATTCTTAAATTTGCGCCTGTCCGCTAGCGGTTCTGATCCATGAAAATAAAGTCATTTTTCGCAAAGCCCTTTGCCGCTTACGTCCACCGGAATATCCGCAGGGAAATGAATAATGCATTAAATGACCAGCAACGCATTCTTCAATATCTTATTGAAATAGGACGGAAAACACAGTTCGGGAAGTCAGTAAAATTATCTGATGCTAATGATTATCAATCATTTAAGGAGTCTGTTTCTTTGCAGGATTACGAAGGACTGAGGCCATGGATTGAAAAAATTAAGGGGGGTGGGCAAAATGTATTGTGGAAGGGGAAACCCCTCTATTTTGCCAAGACCTCC
>CAINBK010000295.1:0-2607 GCA_903846615.1 uncultured Bacteroidota bacterium | reverse complement strand
TGTGTTGTGTTTAAGAAATCCAATGGTTTGCGTTAATTTTGCGGCCCCTTGGCCCCGTAGTTCAATGGATAGAATAGATGTTTCCTAAACATTTGATATGAGTTCGATTCTCGTCGGGGCTACTAAAATATTAAAAATCATTAGGTTAGACAAAAAAATTACTTTTAAATATTTGTTGGTTTGTTAGTTTTAGTAGAACATTTGTAGAACAAAGTAGTCGTTTTACCACCAAGTCATCTTTAAAAACACTATAAACCCCTATTTGTGGAATAATCGGACAAGCCAACCCCCCTTCGTCGGACTGAAATTGACCCCCACAATAAAGACAAATCAATGATGCATAATAATGAGTTAAGCTATGGAAACGTTGGGTATGTTTGGATGTGAGTAGTTACGACGAAGAAGCGTCAGTTTGCAGCGCCGAATAGGGTTTGTCGGAAGCGTTTTTTTCACTTGAAGTCAAAAAATGAAAAACTACAGCAATGGGAACAGTTTTACAACTTCAATCGGCCACATGGGATCGTTTAAAGGAGCAACGCCTTGTGAAGTGTTAAAGTGTAAGTTAAATATTTAACTTTGATGTCCACGAAACTCTGAAGAACGACAGTCCAACCTATCCAATCACCTCAAAATGGCAATAATCAAAGAGTTAGCAGTGAATAAAAATCAAAATACCACGCTTGAAGCAAACAAAGAAGTATTGGGGAATATGAATACTAAAAATAACCATTTAAGAATGCGTAAAATAATTAGCATAATTATTTTTTTGCATTTTCATGAAAAGTAATGTTCAAGCTCAAATGAATGGCTGGCCTCTTAGCAGTCACGCATCAGATACTATTACCACTGATCAAATTTGGTGCACAGCTCGTGCACGGATAATTTCAATGATTCCTACATCGGGTACCGGTACTAGAACCGTTACGCTCAAAAATTTCGAAGGTAGCTTTACGAATGATGAGTGGGTGATGGTAATTCAGATGCATCAATCCTCTGGTAATAGTGGAAAATTCACAATGTGTAAAATCATGTCAACTGGCACCATTTCTTCATCGATTACGGGAAATACCAATTTGGATATTGCTCCGTATGTATCAGCATCGTCGACATACACGAATTCATGGCCAACTTTCTCATTTTCTGATACTGGTGAGGATATATTACAAATAGTAAAGATTCAAAGATATTGGAATCTAACTGTATCTGGGGGTATTATCAGTTGCCCAGCTTTCAACTATAAACTGGGGACTGGAGGAATTTTAGCGGTTATGGTTGGAAATCAATTTACCATGACAGGCGGTTACTTCAACGTCACGGCGAAAGGATTTCATGTAAAATCCAAAGCTGGTTTAGGCGTTGGTGGCAATGGAGCAGCGGCAGCATTAAGTTATTCACCAACTGGTAGTTGTGCGGGTTCTCTACCAGGCATTGTTGAGGATACTCTGATTTACAAATCTCGCTATAAATTACCTGTTGTAATATCGAGTGATTATGGTCATCCAGATGGTAATTTAGCGCCAATTGGTGGTCATTATAATTATTATTTGAGTGATAAAGGAGATAATGGAGGACTGGCAAATAATCCATCAACAATTGGATCGGGTACATTTGGTTGTGATTCAATTTGGATGGCTCATTCGAATTACTCATCCAATAAATTGCATTTGGGTTGCTCTGGTTCATGTGGTTTGTATTCTGCTAGCGGCGGCGGTGGCGGCGGTTTTGGCGGGACCGGTGGTGCATTTTATGGTGGCACACCAACCGGCTCATCCGGAATAAAAGGGGAGAATGGGAAAAATGGAGGGAATGCGGGTGATCCTGGAATTGGCGGTGGAATCCTATATCTCAAATTGGCTAATTCAACTTTGAGTTTTAGTAACAATCAAAAGAGATTTGTCGCTAAAGCTTCCAATGGAGGTAACGGCGGAAACGGCGGTGATGGAGGCAATGGCGGGCCAGGAGGAATTGGAGCTGCTGGTGGATGTAATTCTGCAGTTTTTGTTTCTGCTGGTGGTATTGGTGGTTATGGAGATGGAGGAAAAGGGGGAGATGGAGGAATGGGAGGAACGGCAGGTTGTGGGGGAACAATATGGATATTAAAGAAAACAGGTGGAACTCATAGTAATTTTGGCTCATTTTGCACTAATAAAACAGGGAAAGCAGGTGCTGGTGGATCTTCGGGGTACAAGTTTACATTTACCAAAACCCCAAGACCCACAAATTACGGTAGTTCGTTAGCAACATTACCTTGTAACACTGGGCCTAAATTCGATCTTTCAGTAACTTATAAATATTGCCCTCCGGTCGTTTGCGATTGCGATGAAGTTTTTAGACATCTCGGCGCAGATATGGCAACCGATGTTAGTTTCACTAATTTAAGTGGGTCACTTTATGAAATAAAAAGCATAACCAAACCCTCCGAACCAGCTGTATATTGGGAAGGTTATGATTCACTCTACTATACTAAAGTAACTGGAACTTGTGCAACAAAGTACTTGTGTAGAATGGCTCAATTAACAATATTTTCGGAATTTAAAGACAAGATTTTTGGCATTAAGAGTTTAGAAAGTTATAACGGCAGTGGTAATTTGAATTCAGGATTAAAAT
>CAINBK010000294.1:0-2925 GCA_903846615.1 uncultured Bacteroidota bacterium | reverse complement strand
GATCAGCTTAAAATTGATGTAGGTGGTTTTAATAGTTTATTGGGAAAGAGTTATGGGGAAATAGCGGCACAAAGTAGAAGTCAACATAAAAGTCAGGGATTTGGCGTGCCTAATTCAAGAGGGGAGGCCTTTGAATATTTTAAGTTAGTAGAGGGTGCTGCTGTTTCCAAGGATTTAATGGAGGACGTTTCGCTGAATTGGACTTCACGATTTAGTGCCCCCTTAATTCAACAACAAGTTGATAGCCTTCGGGATCATTTTAACTGGCTGGATCCAAAGGCATCCTTACCTGGTTTACTTAGTTTGTATCATTCACTTGAAAAGTTAAAGGCTAACTCAGTTATCGATCAAAAGAAGAAAGAAGTGAAGGAGCTGATTCTAGCGGTCAGTGGAATTTATCTAGAAACAAGCACATCACAGTCACGTGCCGTACAAGGCGATTCTTTACAAATTACGCTATTGGCAATTGATCGGCTGGGTTCTTCTGTTTCAATGGAGCGTGCACGCATTGGAGATTATTATTTGTCAAATACTTCAACTGTCTTAGGTCAAAACAAACCTTATAGTAGGAGTGCTAGATTTTTCATTAATCCTGACTTTCCCATTTCGCAGCCTTATTGGTTACAGCAGCCCATGCAACAGGGGTATTTTGAAGTGAATAATCTGAACTTGATTGGAAAGCCAGAGAATGAAGCTTCGCTCACTTGTACTATTGATTTGAAGTGGGGAGCTCAAGTGATTTCATTCCAAGTTCCTGTTCGTTATAAGTTTACTGATCCGGTGAAAGGTGAGCTGCAATGGCCTTTAGTGATTGTTCCGCCGGTATCTATTCAGCCGGAGGAGTTAGTTCAGCTTGTTACGCCAACTAATAATATTGTAAAAGGGAATCTGCGATTAACAGGAATGTCAGCACAGATGCAATTACAACCTGACGTTGTTTCAGGTAAAAAAATCAAAGGGTTGATCAATCCTCCTACCATTTCCTCATTGCCAAAAGACCAGATAGAAACGGTTAGTTACAGTATTGTATCCAAAGAAAAATTCGACACCCTTCTCATGGCGGTGGAATTAAAAAATGGAGTTCGAGTGAATACTACAACCACAACTATTCAATATGATCATATTCCTCCGCTTACTTATTTCAAAAATGCTATTGTTTACACCCGAAATTTTCAAGTAAAGGTAGCTGGGAAGAATATTGGATATATCCCAGGGGCTGGAGATAAGATTCCAGATGGGTTAAAGAGGCTGGGATATACTGTTACATTGCTTGATGAAAGTCAGTTGGCTTCTCTTTCACTCCAGCAATTTGACGCCATACTAACCGGTGTAAGAGCGCATAACACACAGGACTGGCTAAACAAGTATCATGATAAAATTATGTCCTATGTCGAGCAAGGTGGTAATTATGTAGTGCAATATAATACTAGCAATCAGATAGGTCCCGTAAAAGCTAAAATTGGTCCATATCCTTTTTCCATCACAAGAAACCGAATAACAGACCAAGACGCAGCAGTTATTTTTTTAGAGCCAAAGCACCCGGTATTCAATTTTCCAAATAAGATTACGCAAGATGATTTTGAAGGCTGGATACAAGAGCGAAGCATTTATCATGGAGTAGATACCTCTGGAAAGCTTCAATCCTTACTCAGTATGGCAGATCCTGATGAGAAGCCAGACACGGGCTCTTTATTAGTTGCGCGTTATGGAAAGGGATGGTTTACCTACACAGGACTTTCTTTGTTCAGACAGATACCGTCTGGGGTTCCCGGTGCCTATCGATTACTGGCTAATTTATTGTCATTAGGAAGCATTGAAAAATAGGTAATGAGCAATTATCAAAAGCATAGAGCAGACTGGACTTTTGGCCTAGCCATCATAATGGGGCTTGCGCTTGGGATTTTTATTAAAAGGGTTAAAGTTGGAATTATAATTGGGGTCGTATTGGGTGGTTTAATTCTCTTAACCGGTTGGTTACGGAAAAAAAGAAATCGGCATGAGTAACCCATCAGAAAACAGACCTCCCATCTTTGGAAATTGGAACGCTTGGTACTGGGCGTTGATTATATTCTTGCTGGTATTGATTTTTTTGTTTTATAAGTTGACTAAATCTTTTCAATGAGCAGACTGGATTGGTCGGTGCTGGTAATAACCTTGGTGAGTATTGTTTTGTATGGGTTATACAAGAGCAGGACTACTCGTGATCTGGATGGTTATTTTCGTTCCAATCGCAACATGGGTTGGGGATTAGTATTGCTCAGTATCATGGGTACCCAGGCCAGTGCTATTACATTTTTATCTGCACCCGGACAGGCCTATACGGACGGCATGCGATTTGTCCAGTATTATTTTGGCTTACCCTTAGCCATGATTGTCATTGCTGTTTTTTTTATTCCGGTATTTCAGCGTTTGCAAGTATACACGGCCTACGAGTATTTAGAAAATCGATTTGATGGCAAAACCCGTTCCTTAACTTCTTTTTTATTCTTATTGCAGCGTGGTCTTTCCACCGGCATTAGTGTATTTGCTCCATCGCTTATTCTTTCGTCATTATTGGGTTGGAGTCTTGCCTACACAAGTGTGATCATGGGCGGACTTTTGATTATTTATACCTTATTTGGTGGGGCCAGAGCCGTGGCATATACCCAGCAATTGCAATTAGGCATCATATTTGCCGGATTATTTTTAGCAGGTTGGATGGTGGTTCGCTTATTGCCACCGGATATCGGATTTTCTGATGCGTTACGTATTGGGGGAAAAATGGGAAAATTTTCTATTATTACAACTGGGTTTAAAGAGGGGCGTTTTGATTGGAGCGATCAGTATAATATCTGGAGTGGAATCATTGGTGAAGTGGTAGACAAATTTATTAAGGAGAAATTATGACAGGTGCAGAGTATGTCGCTAAATTTTTAAAAGCGATTG
>CAINBK010000293.1:0-5272 GCA_903846615.1 uncultured Bacteroidota bacterium | reverse complement strand
TAATCAGTAGTGCCTCCACCTGGTTCAGATTTATAGGAAATTAAACCAGGATAACGAATACTACGAACATCAACCCCAAACCTATTCCAATAATAATTACACCAAAATTCGCCCGCGTATTTACTGATACCGTATACCGTGGTTGGCTCTATTACCGTGTGTTGCGGGCAATTTACACGGGGAGAACTGGGTCCAAACACAGCAATGGAAGAAGGCCAAAAAACCTTGCTTAATTTTTCCTCCCGAGCTATATCCAAAACATTGAGCAATCCTTGCATATTAAGATTCCATGCCAGGGACGGATTTTTTTCTCCGGTTGCAGAAAGTATGGCGGCCAATAAATAAACTTGTGTGATATTTTGGCGAATAATTTGAACATGCAACATTTCCTTGTTCATCACATCCAATGAAACATAAGGACCTGTTCCCTGTAACAGCGCATTCTGCTCACGTAAATCTGCAGCCACCACTTGACTTTCTCCATATATTTTTCGAAGCGCCAAGGTCAATTCTACTCCAATTTGGCCAGAGGCGCCAATTACCAGGATTTTCTCTTTTCGCATGGCAAGGTTTTATAGACAAACTTAGCATTACTTTTGCAAGATGAAACCCTTTCTAAAAACACTTTTCCAAGAACAGACTTACCACCAACACTCCTTTTTCCTGATGGCAGGGCCCTGTGTGGTTGAATCAGAAAAAGGGGCTTTGGAAATAGCATCCACCATCAGTGAAATTTGCAAAAAATTACAGATCCCCTATGTGTTTAAAGCTTCTTACCGTAAAGCAAACAGGACCAGCGCCTCTTCCTTTACTGGCATAGGAGACTTAAAAGCGCTTGAGATTTTACAACAGATCCGTGCTGTCTACAAAGTGCCCGTTGTGACAGATATACATACTGCGGAGGAAGCAAAACTAGCGGCTCCTTATGTAGATATATTACAAATCCCTGCTTTCCTTTGCCGGCAAACTGATTTACTAATGGCCGCTGCAGAAACAGGTAAAATTGTAAATATTAAAAAGGGACAATTTTTAAGTGGTGCCGCCATGCGCTTTGCAGTAGAGAAAATTACAGGCGCTGGCAACGAGAAAGTATTATTAACAGAAAGAGGCACCACCTTTGGATATCAGGACTTGGTGGTTGATTTTAGAAATATCCCCTGGATGCAAGAAATTGGTGTTCCAGTGGTAATGGATGTAACGCATGCATTGCAGCAGCCTAATCAAACATCTGGTATCACTGGCGGCAATCCTCAACTGATCGGAACCTTAGCAAAAGCAGCCATTGCCATAGGAGCAGAAGGATTATTCATCGAGACACACCCGAACCCCTCCTTAGCGAAAAGCGACGGCGCCAATATGCTCCCGCTGAATCAACTTCAATCGCTATTGGAGCAGTTAATTAAAATTAGAAAAGCAATTAGTACTAACGAAGATCCTCAATAGCAACGCCGGGAAATTTAGCCTTATCAAACACAAACAAGGCATCAGCGGCAGGCAGATTAGATTTGAGGGTAGTAACTGTATAGGAATATCGATTCCCTGCATTCTCCATTACCTTGGTAGAATACATGGTTTTAGCACTCTTGTCAATCAATAAATAAACTGTGTGAAAATTCTTGCTCTTATCTACAGGTGTTAATTGAATTTCCTGCACTAAACGTGCTCCCACTTTTTTCTCCCCATTTAGCAAATAGAAAAAATCTTTGTCATAAAAATTAGAGAACAACTTCTGCGGAGTGATCATACCACTGGATGCATCAAGTGTATTGATGGTTACTTCATTGGCCGCTTTATCGTAATTCCAAACTGTGTTACCATTACAAAAAATCTCCTGCCCCCCAAAACTTAGCTTGTAGCGTGTTCCCTTCATCAAAATAGTTCCGGACTTTGTAGAAAGTACTTTTCCTGCTGCATTCTCAACCTTATAGGTAAAACTAGCTTGCACCGTAGCAAATGACTTAAACCGAGCGCTAACAGCATCTAAAATCTTCTTAGCTTCAGGGTCATTTTTAGTAGACTTATTTTGTGCATTTGTAGACCCTACTAAAAGGGTGAACAAAAAAAGCAATGCTAAAGGTGTTTTCATGGGGTTGATCCTGCCTTGGGCTTGGCGATGTAAAGATAGTCCAAATCAACCCAGGTTTTCGAGATGACGTAGTAGGTCTGCCTCCGTTTTAATGAGAACATCCCGAGGTTTACTGCCCTGACTGGGGCCCACAATTCCTGCAATTTCAAGCTGGTCCATCAAACGTCCGGCCCTGTTATATCCAAGTTTCATACGTCTTTGCAACAATGAGGTGGAGCCTACTTGGTTCTGCACAATCAATTTTGCAGCATCTTCAAATAAGGAATCCCGGTCTGACATATCAAAATCCCCACGGGCTTCAGCCTCTTTCTCATCAATATATTCTGGCAATAAAAAGGCCTGCGGATAGCCTTGTTGCTCCGCGATAAAATCGACCACTTGTTCAACCTCCGGAGTATCTACAAAAGCACACTGTAAACGCGTCAACTCCCCATTATGGGAAATCAGCATATCTCCTTTTCCAATTAACTGCTCAGCCCCACCCGTGTCCAGAATGGTGCGTGAATCAATTTTGGAGGAAACTTTGAAAGCAATACGGGCAGGGAAATTAGCCTTGATAGTACCTGTAATGATATTTACAGAAGGACGCTGGGTGGCAATGATTAAGTGGATTCCAATTGCTCTCGCTAACTGCGCCAAGCGAGCTATCGGCATTTCGACCTCTTTTCCAGCTGTCATAATTAAATCAGCAAACTCATCCACTACCAGTACAATAAAAGGCAGGTAGGAATGCCCTTTTTGCGGATTTAATTTTCTGTTAATAAACTTCTCATTGTACTCTTTGATGTTTCTGGCCCCAGCCTCTTTTAATAAATCATACCGGTTATCCATTTCAATACAAAGTGCATTGAGTGTATGAATCACCTTCTTTGTATCGGTGATAATTGCATCTTCCTCGCCAGGTAATTTAGCCAAGAAATGGCGCTCGATATGACGATAAATACTCAGCTCGACTTTCTTAGGATCGATCAAAACGAATTTCAGCTGAGAAGGATGCTTTTTGTATAACAAAGAAACCAGGATAGCATTGAGACCAACTGATTTACCTTGCCCAGTAGCCCCCGCCATCAACAGGTGAGGCATTGAGGCCAGGTCTACAATATAATTATCGTTATCAATTTTCTTTCCAATAGCAATCGGAAGACTGTAGTTATTATGCTGGAATTTTTCAGAAGACAGCAATGTCTTCATACTCACAATAGTCTTTTTGAGATTCGGCACCTCAATACCAATGGTCCCTTTGCCAGGAATCGGGGCAATAATACGAATCCCCAGTGCCGCCAAACTCAGTGCTATATCGTCCTCTAAATTCTTAATACGTGAAATACGAACTCCTGGAGCAGGGACAATCTCATAGAGTGTGACGGTGGGACCGACGGTTGCACTTATTTTTTGAATCTCGATTGCATAATTCCGAAGTGTATTAATGATCTGTGTTTTGTTACTTTCTAATTCGCTGGGATCGTGAACAATTTTTTCTGAACCATGTTGCTCGAGTAATTGCAGCGTTGGATATTTATACTTGCTTAAATCCAGTGTGGGCTCATAAGGAGGAAGATTCTCGGTTACGGCCTCGGCCTCTTCAATAATGGGACTGGGTACTGTTTTAATTTCTAATTCAAGATCCCCTTCTTCAGAAGGAGGAATCACTTCAGCTACAGGTGGAATTTCTTCCTCAATAGGTGGAACCTCATCGATCTGAAGTTCCTCTTGGATTTCAGGTTCAAGGGTTGGCGCCTCAGTAAGAGATACCTCTTGTTGAACAGAAAGTTCATCGGTGGTCATTGGCACTTCATGCTCAACCAAGCTAAGGGGAATAGAGTCAGCATCCTCCTGTGGAGTAATTACCATGGCACCCTCCTCTTTAAGTTGATTAGGACGAACCCCTGCTGCATATAGATCGTTAAGTGTTTGCCCCGCAGCAAGCGGCACAAACTGATTCTGTTCTTCAGAAGAATTCTCCTCCTCACTAGCTATCTCAGTCTCCTCATTAGTTTCTAGAGGCTCAGGTTTTCGTACAGGCCATTTAAAAGATGGATTGAATTGCCAGATGATGTATGCAAATGCAGTTAAAAACAAAATGGCGCCAGTCCCCACTACTCCAAAAAGGCCCTCCATCTCCACTTTTATTAATTCCCCAACTCCCCCTCCAAATGAAAAATCGCTGGATCTAAAAATATAAGATAAAGAAACTGACAATACCGTAACTCCGATTGTTACATACTTCAGGTTTCTCCATATTGAAAACACACGTTGCCGAAATAAAAGATTTACTCCGACTACAAAAAAGAAAGTACAGACCAGAAATGAAGCAAGACCAAAAGCTTTAAAGAAGAAAAAATGAGCGACCACTGCTCCCAAACGACCCAACCAATTTAGCGCGGGTTTGTCATCCTCCAATAAAGCAGACAATCCTTGTTGTGCAATTGCCTGATCCTCCTGCCAAGTAAATAGATAGGAAGCAAAAGAGATAAACAAGAACAGAGAGAGGATAATAAAAGTGATGCCTACAATTTTCCAGGTACGTTCATCCCGCAGTATTGCCATCAAATCAAGTTGGGCTTCTGGCTCTTTTTTAAAATCACGGAGTGTAGGATCCTTGTCCGTTTCTTTTTCCTTTTTAGAACTACTTGATTTGATGCGGTTGGCCATCCAAACAAAGATAATTAGTTTGACTGTTTGAATGAAGTAAAAGAGAAACCAAGCAGCACCCAACCCATTATTAAGAAAAGTCCACCTATTGGAGTGATAAAAACAATCCACTTGAAAGAAAGCAACTGCTGGAGTCGTAAATAGGTGAGCAAATAAAGAGAGCCGCTAAAACAAATTAGGCCGGCAAGAAAAGACTGACGAGCCCAATAATTAAGTTGCGGTTTCCCGTAGGGGGCTAACAACCCTGCCAAAAGCAATGCAATAGCATGCCAAAAATGATATTGTACTGCAGTTTGGTAAGTCTGGATTACCGTTGCCTCCGCTGTGAGTCTTTGTAACCCATGTGCGCCAAAAGCACCGGCTGCAACCGCTGTTGCTGCAAATAAAGAAGCCAGAAAAAAATTTACTTTATCCATGTTGGATTAGTTTAATAAGGGAAAGCGGGTCGGGTTTGACATCTTGTATCCGAAAATGCGCCTGCTTATAAAAAGGAGTGCGTTCAGCCAATTTTAGATGAATGTATTCCTCTAACTG
>CAINBK010000292.1:0-5947 GCA_903846615.1 uncultured Bacteroidota bacterium | reverse complement strand
TTTATTAAAAGCTTATTAGAGTCAGTTCCATGCAAGTTGTTTCTTTTTGGAGCGTCCGGTCAGGAAGCGGCACAATTAGCAAGTTGGGAGCAAGAATTTCCTGCAACAAAAAATATGGCTGGCCAACTCGAGCTAAATAAAGAGCTTCAAGTAATTTCCAATTTGGACTTGATGATCACGATGGACTCTGCTAATATGCACTTGGCTTCCCTGGTTAATACACCTGTAGTTTCTATTTGGGGTGCTACGCATCCTTTTGCGGGTTTTCTAGGATGGGGACAGTCCTATGAAAATGTTGTTCAAACTGATTTGTCTTGTCGCCCTTGCTCTGTATTTGGTAATAAAACCTGTTTCAGAGGGGATTATGCTTGTCTGCAACAGATACAGCCAGAACAAATTGTCCAACGAGTTCGCGCCTATCTTTGCATATCATGAGGAAGCATGCTGTTATAGTTGCTGGAGGAACGGGCGTGAGAATGGGAACCTCACAGCCCAAGCAGTTTTTAGAAATTGCCGGAGAGCCAGTTATCGTGCATACACTTCGTGCCTTTATGCTGGCCTTTCCTGATATCCAATTAACGGTGGTCTTGCCACAAAACTTCATACAGGAGGGTGCCAACTTGATCACAAGTAAGTTGGATTATCCGGTAGAAATTGTGGGTGGGGGTGAAACACGTTTTCATTCAGTGCAGAACGGTCTTGCAACTGTGAAAGAAGAAGCTGTAGTCTTTGTACATGATGCTGTTCGTTGTCTGGTGAGTGCAGCGTTGATTCGATCTTGTTATGAGGAGGCATTAATTACAGGAAGTGCAGTCCCCGTTTTAACCTCTCGGGATAGTATTCGATTTATGGAACAGGGGGAGCATCGGGTCTTGAATCGAGAGCAGGTTTTATTGGTGCAAACACCACAAGTATTTCTTTCCAGTTGTATCCTTCCGGCTTTTCAAGTTCCTTATGATTCATCATTCACAGACGAGGCAACCGTGGTGGAGAAAGCAGGGTACACAATTAAATTAGTTCAAGGGGAGGAGTCGAATATAAAAATTACCCGTCCTGTAGATTTACTAATTGCAGCAGAGTGGATGCAGGAAAAGAATAGGATTAAAGACGAACCAGCTGCTGATTGATCTTTTCAATTATTTGATGCGCTACATCCATCGCTAACATTCCATCAGTTTCAGAGACCATTGGGCGTGAATTTTCCAGGATGGCGTTTCTGAATGAAATTAGCTCAGATTGTATGGCATTGACAGCGGGAATTTCCGGACTGGAAATAGCAATAGTTTTTACACCGGCATGCGTCTCTATGTCAAAGGTGAATGCATTCTCCTCTTCTTCTTCACCTTTTAGTTTGATCACTTCTGTTTTTTTATCCAGAAAATCTATGCCGATATAGGCATCTTTTTGGAACAGTCGAATTTTGCGCATTTTTTTCATTGAAATACGGCTGCTGGTCAAATTGGCAACGCATCCGTTATGAAACTCTATGCGGGCGTTAGCAATATCAGGGGTGTCCGTTAATACGGCAACCCCGCTTGCTGAAATTTGTTTTATATCACTTTTAACGAGGCTTAGGATGATATCGATATCGTGGATCATTAAATCCAAAATCACACTTACTTCAGTGCCCCTTGGATTGAATTGCGCTAAACGATGTACCTCAATAAATAAGGGTTGTAAGGAAAGGTCTTTGACGGCCAAGTAAGCCGGATTAAATCGTTCCACATGTCCTACTTGCAACTTGACGCCAGACTCTCTGGTTAGTGCAACAATCATTCTCGCTTCTTCCAAGGAAGCTGCCAATGGTTTTTCTACAAAAACATGTTTTCCCTTGCGAATTGCTTTTTCACACCAAACTAGATGATGGTTGGTAGGGGCCGTTATGTCAATTGCATCACAAGCGTCAATAAGTTCTTCACCCGTTATAAAAGAGGGAATGGAGAACTCTTTGGAAATAGACGCAGCTGTTTCAGGATTGGGGTCATAAAACCCTATCAATTCAACTTGCTCAATTTCTTTCCAATTAGCTAGGTGAATT
Organism: uncultured Bacteroidota bacterium; assembly: GCA_903846615.1. GTDB lineage: Bacteria > Bacteroidota > Bacteroidia > Chitinophagales > Chitinophagaceae > JJ008. The sequence goes on along the minus strand of CAINBK010000292.1, from coordinate 3,909 downwards.
TTTCCTAAATAGCCCGCTCCAATAAGTCCAACCTTGAGGTGTGTGCCCATGGGTTTAAAATAAAAACCCCGGTATCTTTCTACCGGGGTTGTCCAGTTTTTGCGGACCGGACGGGACTCGAACCCGCGACCTCCGCCGTGACAGGGCGGCATTCTAACCAACTGAACTACCGATCCGTTTCCCAAATTTGGGAGGGCAAAGATAGCGTTGGACTTTTTCTGCTCCAAATCATTTTTAAACAATATATGGGCTTTATATACCCTGCCTTGGAGGAGGCTAATTCCCGCATAATCTGTAATTTCGACCCTTACGTTTAAGGCCATGCCAGCAAACAAAAACAGACAATTTATCGACTTTGAAAAGCCCCTCAAGGAGCTGATCGAGGAAATCATTGATTTGGAGCAAAAATCTGCCAAGGGTAAGGTGGATTATACTGAGATCATTGAGAAATTAAATGAACAGGTTCTTGTTAAAAGAAGTGAATTAACCAAGCATTTAACCAGCTGGCAGCGGGTTCAATTAAGCCGTCATCCAGACAGGCCTTATACGCTTAAGTATATTGAAAAGATGACCAGTCATTTTATTGAAATGTATGGTGATCGGAATGTAAAAGACGATAAGGCTATGGTGGGAGGGTTTGCTTCATTAGATGGAGAAACCGTCATGTTCATTGGACAGCAGAAAGGGATTAATACCAAAACCAGACAACTTCGGAATTTTGGCATGGCAAATCCTGAAGGATATAGAAAGGCGCTGCGGTTGATGAAGTTGGCAGAGAAGTTCAATAAACCTATTGTTACGTTGATCGATACGCCCGGTGCTTTTCCGGGCTTGGAGGCAGAGGAAAGAGGACAGGGAGAAGCAATTGCGCGCAATATTTATGAAATGATTCGGCTTAAGGTTCCTGTGATCTGTGTGATAATTGGAGAGGGAGCCAGTGGGGGTGCTTTAGGCATTGGCGTTGGTGACCGTGTGTACATGATGGAAAATACTTGGTACACAGTAATTAGCCCAGAAAGCTGTTCTTCCATTTTATGGAGAAGTTGGGATAAAAAAGAAATTGCTGCAGAACAACTTCGTTTAACGGCCGACCGAATGCTGGAGTTTGGTTTAATTGATGGAATAATACCGGAGCCACCTGGAGGAGCACATTGGGATTACGATCAGGCCGCTCAACAACTAAAAGAATTTATTATTCCTGTTTTGCGCTCCCTGCGAGATATTCCTGCTGAAAAAAGAGTGCAGGATCGCATTGAGAAATTCGGAAGAATGGGATTTTGGGAAGAATAGTTTTTCATTTTACGATTTTCAATCATGAATCTTCAAAAGACTTTTAGTGGAACCGGAATTGCTATAGTAACGCCTTTCACGGAAGAAGGCACTATCGATTGGACAGCTTTTCAAGGGTGCCTCGATTTTTGGATCAGTGGCGGGGTAGAGTATTTGGTAGTATTGGGTACTACTGGTGAAAGTGCAACGATTCATGGGGAAGAAAAGCAAGCCGTTTTTTCATTTGTACAGGAGTACACAGCGGGTCGCATACCGCTTGTTGCAGGAATTGGAGGTAACGACACGCAGGAAGTAATTCATGCTTTAACACATTTTGATCTGACAGGTTACTCCGCTATTCTTTCTGTGAGTCCTTATTACAATAAACCCAATCAAGAGGGAATATTTCAGCATTACAAGCTCATTGATCAGCATACGCCACTTCCTATTATCATGTACAATGTTCCTGGAAGAACCGGTCAGTCAATAACGGCAGCAACACAACTTCGTATAGCCAAAGAGTGTAAGTCGGTATTTGCAACCAAAGAGGCCAGTGGTAACATGGACTTGATGATGCAGCTTCTTAGAGATAAGCCTGCTGACTTCATGGTCATTAGCGGAGATGACCCTATTACATTACCCCTAATCGCAGCTGGTGCAGCTGGTGTAATCTCTGTAGTGGCCAATGCATTCCCAAAGGAATTTTCTGAAATGGTGCGTTATTGCTTGTCAGGTAATTTTGAGAAAGCACGCCCCTTGCACAATAAGTATCTCGAAATTACCGGTGCGCTTTTTACCGAAGGAAGCCCTGCTGGTATTAAGGCAGTTCTTGCTGAGATGGGTCATTGTAAAAATACGTTCAGAATGCCAGTTTGGCCAGTGAGCGCATCCCATCATGAGAAACTTAAATTATTGCTAAATCAGGTACGTAACCCCTTGTAATGCATTTTCGCTGGCAGCAAAAGTTTTTCTAGCTTCATCCTCAAATCCTTGTATCGTTTCATATTGGCTACTAAAATGTCCTAGTAGCAGACGATTTGCTCCTGCCTTTTTTGCGAATTCTGCAGCTTGTTTTGCTGTAGCATGAAAACGCAGTTCAGCTTTCTCATGCTGGTCATGCAAATAGGTAGACTCGTGATAAAGTAGATCAACTTCCCCAATATGCTGAAGTATGCGCTCATCATAGCGCGTATCTGCGCAATAGGCATAAGTGCGCGGTTTATTTCGTTGGGAAGCTAATTTGCGGGGCAACGTTTTTTCCTGAAATAAAAACCCATAACACTCAATACGGTGATCGGTGGGAAAGCAAGAAACTTTTATTTCCTCAGTTTCTACCAGTATGCCTGGGGATTCTATAGCATGAATCTGTAATTGAAATGGTAATCGTGTAGAGGCCACTTTTAATTGCAACTCTATGATATCTTTCAAAGCAGAGGGGCCATACACATGTAAATCCTGTTGTCTGTCAAGTAGCCCAAAGCTGTTGATGAGTCCAATGAGTCCAAAGTAATGGTCTCCGTGAAGATGGGAGATGAAAATATGCGAAATGCGACTATATCTGATTTTATAGCGCATGAGTTGCATCTGGGTTCCTTCACCGCAGTCAATTAGAAATTGATTTCCATTCAGTGAAACCAGCTGACTGGTAGGGAACCGCTCATAGGCAGGTACTGCTGAATTGTTTCCTAGTATGGTAACCGAGAACATAAGTTCAAATTATTAATGATCAAGCATCCGGATCCTTCAACAATTCTCGCTCGATCTCCTCCATTTGCAAGATATCCCATGCTTCGCTTTCTGTCGGGGTGATATTCATCATATCGTAAACTCCAGCCTCTTTAAGTGCTGCCTCTACGCCAGGCTGCAAGCTACAATAGACAAAAGAGTGCTCCTGTGCATAAAATTCTTTTTGGATGGATGCTAAAAGCTGAACACTGTCTTTTTCAATTTCTTGTACATCGGACATTACAACAACCAGGTGTGTAAAATTCTCTGCAGTTGAACTGTCAGCCTCATGCCCTTTTTTTAGGATTTCCGAGAATTCGGCTGCCAACCTAGCAGTTAAATGGGGTTCAAATATGCTAATAACTTTAAATCGTTCTTTGGTATCAATTTTGATTCTCATAGCCTTGTATCCGGGAGTGGTTTATTAACAGGGGTTTATAACTGCCTCATTACCCTTCCCGAAATTATTCGTTAATATTGTAACAACAGTAATATTCTGTAAAATGGACAACAATTTTTCCGCTCAGGTCAAAGAAATTATCTCCTTCAGTCGGGAGGAAGCGCTGCGTTTGGGCAACGATTTCATTGGTACTGAGCACTTACTCTTAGGGGTGATTCGGGAGGGTGAAAATACGGCTGTGAGAATCCTCAAGAGCTTTAATGTGGATCTATATGAACTCAGAAAGGAAATTGAATTAGCGGTAAAAGATAAAACGGGGAAGAATGTTGCAAATATCAATTCATTGCCTTTAACCAAGCAAGCTGAAAAAGTTATTCGTGTTACAGTGCTTGAAGCAAAAGCGTTAAAAAGCAATACCGTTGAAACAGAGCATTTGATGCTTTCTATTTTAAAGAACAAAGAAAATATTGCCACGCAAATTCTCAATCAGTTTGATGTGGATTATGATTTATTCC
>CAINBK010000291.1:0-2252 GCA_903846615.1 uncultured Bacteroidota bacterium | reverse complement strand
CTTTTCGATGGGACAAGAGACATGCTAATTCAGCAGCGGTCATTTGGTAGCCAGTACGTTGATAAGCCAACGTAAGTAAACGATCTTGAAAAGGGATTCGCTGCGTTGACGGGTATACAGCCAGTACTCTTTCTACTGGAAATGGCACTAAATTAATCAGCGCCTGAACATGAGCTAATCGTAGTTGCTCGTGCGGCGCTGTAATTATAAACCCTTTCATCTTATTTATTGACTATTCTTATTATTCGTGTAGGCGATTAATTGAATAAGTAAAAAGAAAAGAGTTGCAAATAAGCCTCCCAAAATAAGATACACTATTATAGAAAAACGATTATCTACCAGCGGAAATTCAGGCCGATCTAGTACTTGGACCACAGGAGTTTGATTAACCAGCATCATGCGGCTCAATTCAAGATTCTTCATCACCTCACCATAAAGCGCAAAAAGCACTGCTTTATCGCTGGTACTCACCTCTGCACCAATAGTGTTTTGTGTATAGACACGGTTAGCATCCAACACCTGATAGGAATAAGTTTGAGCAATTTTTCCACCCAGTAATGTTCGCAGAGAATCTGCTTTTTGTTCTGTTTTAGCCACATTCGCAGCTAGGGTTTGTGTTTTAATGGTGATATAAAGTGAGGAAGTCAGCTCAACTAACCGTTTTGACATTTCTGCAGCAAAAGTTGGATCACTTGACTTTACGGATACATTAAAAATGCTGCCCTTTTTATTGATTCTTTCAATCAGTAAATCCTTTTTACGGATACGCTTGATTATAACGTGTAATAGAGAGTCCTGAACTTGATTTTTTGCCCCCGCAGCTTGAAACAGAAAAGTATCTACCCCTAACAACTTTGGCCAACTACCTTGGTTTGTAATAGGATTTGCAATCAAATATTGATTAACCAGTAGCCATGAGCTATTATTTGCTGTAGATAAAAGTGCTTGCTCCATGATACGATTGGAGCGAACAATATCCGCTATATTCTCTGCTGAGAGCAGCCCAGAAGAAGCCCCTGATAGCGCACCTATATCAAGCCCCATCTGGCTAGCCAAACCGGCCATACCACCTCCTTGTGATCTTTCCTCTAACACAAAGGAAGTAGTTGCAGTATAAGATGGAGTTGAAAAATAACGAACTCCTAAAGCAAAAACGCAACCAACAACCAATAAAATTAGATACGTAAACTTTTTTGACCAGCAATGGGTGATAAAACTTTTCACAGCTAAAAAAAACTGATCCGTATTGATATATACAGGTTGCGGGTTAGTCATTACTTCAGTGTATTTATAATGGCCAGCATTACGCCAGCAAGGGATAGAAGTCCTGTTGTAATACCGACCACCTCACCTTTAGTCAATGGGTTTTTACGTGCTTTTAAGGGCACATAGATCTCAGCTCCTCTTGACAATTTTGGATAAAATCGCATACCTAAAAAATGAGTAGTGCTGCGCACCCTTCCATTAGCCTCCAATACATAAACATCTTTCTTGGATGCATTCGCCGAGAATCCACCTGAGGCATTAATTACATTTTTCAAGCTCATGCCAGGCTTGTAAGTAATTTGCTGCGGATAATTGATAGCTCCAAAGGACTGAATAGTCTGTTGCTCAACAGGAATTTTGATAATATCGCCGTCTTCTAGTAAGATATCTGCTGCCGTTCCAGATTTTTTCAATGCTTCATTCAAATCCAAGGCCACTCTTTTTTGTTGGCTATTCAGCTGTTTGGATATAATTCTTGCTCCAAGACTGTCTGAATCTGTCCATTTTTTTTCCGTGTTAGGCTCTTGTTGTTCAATAGTAGTGTTAGCATCCAACAAGGCATATTTTAGTGAACGAATAACCGTATCACTTGGAGTATTGCCCGTGTAAATATTTCTGATCAAAATGGCTCCTTCCGGAAAAGCAAATTGCGTTAATCCGCCTGCACGATTCAGTAAATCACTGATGCGGTCGTTACCAGAACGCAACGCGTATTTACCAGGGAATTTTACCTCGCCCTCAATAACTACATTCGATTGGTTCCGATATAATGGAGAACGTCTTACATACACTACATCAAATGGCTCAAGCACCACATCCACCAAAGCGTTAACCCGATAACCGCTGTCTAAATCAATTGTTTTGACTACGGTATACTGAAGTGAATCAACTAATTGATCTTTTTGTCTGATACGTCTTGAGACTTCAACTCTTTTAAGTACAGCTCCATCTTTTATACCAGCAGCAGTCAATATCAAGTCTTGTAT
>CAINBK010000290.1:0-3994 GCA_903846615.1 uncultured Bacteroidota bacterium | reverse complement strand
CTGGGTTTCCGTTGCAATTTTCAGAGGAGGCTATTGAAGAGTCGTTACGTATTCCAACCACTATTAGCGAGAATGAAATAAAAACCCGTAGAGACCTGCGTGGAACCTGTACGTTCACAATTGATCCATTGGATGCTAAAGATTTTGATGATGCCTTATCTTTTCAATTACTTCCTTCAGGGCATTATGAGATTGGAATCCATATTGCAGACGTGAGTCATTATATTGAGGAAGGGGAAACCCTGGATCAAGAGTCGTACACACGTGGCACTTCTGTTTACTTACCGGACCGGGTAAATCCCATGTTACCGGAGAATATTTCGAATGTGCTTTGTTCCCTTCGCCCCTTGGAAGATAAACTTACATTTTCGGTTATTGTACAGATAGCGCCTAACGGCAAGATCCTTACAAAGTGGATAGGTAAAACGGTAATTCATTCTTGCCATCGGTTTACCTATGAGGAGGTGCAGGCTATAGTGGAGGAAAAGGAAGGCTTGTATGCAACTGAATTGCTGCAATTGCATGCTTTTGCGCAGCAAATGAGGGCAGAGCGAATTAAAAACGGCGCAATTAATTTTTCATCCCAAGAAGTTAGGTTCAAATTGAATGACGTTGGAGATCCTGTTGGAATTATGGTGAAGGAGAGTAAAGAGTCGCATCAATTGATCGAAGAGTTTATGTTATTGGCCAATCGAATTGTAGCGGAAAAGATTGCTACAACTGAAGTAGATGGAAAACCTATCCCTTTCCCTTACCGAATCCATGATGATCCTGATGAGGATCGATTGATTCCCTTTATGGATTTTGCAAGAAAATTTGGACACGAGTTTGATCGCTCTAACGCTGCAGCAATTGCGGCATCCTTTAATCAATTGTTGGCCGCTATTAATGGAAAACCCGAGCAGCACGTTTTGGAGCAGTTAGGAATTCGAACGATGGCTAAAGCACGATATACCACTGAAAATGTGGGACATTACGGTTTAGGGTTTGAACATTACTGTCATTTTACTTCTCCCATACGTCGCTACCCTGATATTCTGGTTCATCGCGTTTTATTTGCTCTTTTACAGCAACAGCCAAGGATTGATAAAAAAATGGAGGAAAAGTGCAAACATACCAGCGACCGCGAAAGAGCTGCCATGGAATCGGAAAGAGCTGCTAATAAATACAAGCAAGTACAATACATGCAGAATTTCTTGGGTGAAGAATTCGAAGGAGTAATCAGCGGAGTTGCTCATTTTGGTTTTTGGGTAGAAACCATTGAGCATAAATGCGAGGGGTTGGTTCATTTAAATTCTTTGAGTGATTATGATGATTTTAGGTTAATCGAAACTGATTATTGTTTAGTAGGGCTTCGAAGCGGCCGAAAGTTTAGAATGGGGGATAAGCTTTGGATTAAAGTTGTAGCCGCTAATCTCACTAAACGACAATTAGATTTTGAATGGGTATTAGCCTCCGAAAAATCAACGCGAACTAGCCAATAGCTGATGAAAATCTGCTAACTTTCCGCTATGCAATCGTTTGCTCAGTTAGCCGCCCAGTTTAATCAGTTTTTTGATCGTGAACATTTTCCCGAATCACCATCTAGTTTATATAATCCTAATCGATATTTCTTGCAATTAGGTGGTAAGCGTATTCGACCTGTTTTGTGCTTAATGGGAAATGAGCTTTTTGAAGCTATTCATTCCTCTTCTTGGGATGCCGCTACTGCTATTGAATTATTTCACAATTTTTCACTTATTCATGATGATATTATGGATAAGGCTCCACTTCGCCGTGGTGTACAAACAGTTCACGAGAAATATGGCAATAATACGGCGCTCCTAGCTGGAGATGTTATGATGATCAAAGCCTATGAGTACTTAAATAAAGTTCCTGCTTCTTCTCTTCCGTCTATTCTTACATTATTCAATAAAACGGCTATCGAGGTGTGTGAAGGCCAGCAGCTTGACATGGATTTTGAAAATCAGCCGCATGTTTCATTAAGGGCTTATCTTAATATGATAGAAAAGAAGACATCAGTATTGTTGGCTGCTTCTTTAATGATTGGAGCCATTCTCGGGGGTGCGGGAGAGCGTAATCAACAGTTATTGTACTCCTTTGGATTAAAATTAGGCTTAGCCTTTCAAGTGCAAGATGATTATCTGGATGCCTTTGGAGATCCTTTAAAATTTGGAAAGCAAGTGGGAGGGGATATTCTGGCCGATAAAAAAACATTTCTATTAATCCATGCATTAGATACTGCTGATGCAAGTACTCGTGAGCGCTTACTATATTGGCAAGGACGCCAGGGTGAGCTTAAAGTGAAAGAAATTTTGTCTATATATCAAGACTGTCATGTTGATCAATGGGCATTAGAGCTAAAACAGCAGTTTCTTGAACAAGCCTTAACTGACCTTGATCAAATTGCTGTTGTTTCCTCAAGAAAGCTTCCCTTACAGGAGCTTGCTGATTATTTAATTCAACGTCAGGTATAACCCAATAAGCTAAATTGTATGTCCGGACTTTTCAGAAAAAAACCCCTTTCCCAATTGCAGCAAGAGCACATAGGAGCTGAATCCGGTGCCGGATTGAGAAAAGAGCTTGGTGTTCGTGATCTTACATTTATGGGGATTGCTGCCGTAATTGGCGCTGGCATTTTTTCAACCATCGGCCAAGCTGCGTATCAAGGTGGACCTGGTATTTCACTTTTATTTGTAATAACGGCAATAACTTGTGGATTTTCAGCTTTATGTTATGCTGAATTTGCAAGCAGAGTTCCGTTGGCTGGAAGCGCCTACACTTACTCCTATGTGGTCTTTGGGGAGCTGGTTGCATGGATCATAGGATGGGCGCTTATTTTAGAATATGCGATCGGTAATATCGTTGTCGCTATTTCATGGAGTGGATATTTCAATAATTTGTTAGTTCACCTGCTACACATTGAGCTTCCGTCTTGGATGCTAGTAGATCCTGTTACCGCATCCTCTGCCTATGAGCAAGCGCTAGTTGCATTATCAAATCCCAGCACACTTTCTGCTACACAATTGGATACTTTTCGATTTGCAAAGGAGGCTTATGAAACAGCACCTAGAATTGGACATATTCATTTCTTCTTCAATTTACCTGCTTTTATCATCGTTGCGCTAGTTACCTACCTGGCTTATATTGGAATAAAAGAGAGCAAACGAGGCACTAATATCATGGTATTATTTAAAGTAGGTGTGATTCTATTCGTTATTGGTGCCGGTGCTTTTTATGTGGATACCAATAACTGGACTCCCTTTATGCCGAACGGAATTACTGGTGTTCTCAAAGGGGTCTCCGCTGTATTCTATGCCTACATAGGATTTGATGCAATTTCTACGATGGCTGAGGAATGTAAAAATCCACAAAAAGATATGCCCCGGGGCATGATTAATTCACTTTTGATTTGTACGGGTTTATATATTTCAATAGCACTTGTTTTAACGGGCATGGAGCATTACACTCTTTTTGAAGGGGTAACTGACCCCCTCGCTTTTGTCTTTGAGAAGAGAGCACCTTGGATAGAAAAAATTGTATCAGTCAGTGCGGTGGTGGCAACAACTTCCGTACTAATTGTATTTCAAATAGGGCAGCCCAGAATATGGATGAGTATGAGCAGAGATGGTTTACTTCCTACAAAATTTCAATCGCTAAATAAGTACCAGACCCCAGGATTTGCTACGATTATAACTGGATTGATTGCTGGATTAGGAGCCTTATTTCTTCAGGGAGGGCTTGTGACAGACCTTACTAGCATTGGTACTTTGTTCGCATTTGTATTGGTTTCCGGAGGAGTGCTTTTGCTTCCCCGTATCGATAAAAAACCGGGACAATTTAAATTACCAGATTGGAGTGGACGTTATTGGATTCCCCTGCTTTTGCTAATATTTGTATATATCAATACTGGTCGTATCGAAGCGGCTTTTCAATCCATACAATCAGGTTCAACTGAAGGATTATTATTGCTTCTATTTTTTTTAATTAGTTT
>CAINBK010000289.1:0-11209 GCA_903846615.1 uncultured Bacteroidota bacterium | reverse complement strand
TCTAGGTCGCCAGTTCGATTCTGGCAGGTGGCTCAAGGCGGGCAAGTAGCCAAGTGGCCAACGGCAACAGACTGTAAATCTGTCCTCTTCGGAGTTCGGTGGTTCGAATCCATCCTTGCCCACACCATACTACGCAGCATTTTCGGATGTTGAGTGGTGTGTTGAGATAAATTGAAATCACGACGGTTCCGAAAGGGATCAAAAAGCGGGAGTAGCTCATTTGGTAGAGCGGTAGCCTTCCAAGCTTCAGGTGGCCGGTTCGAGCCCGGTCTCCCGCTCCAGTAGAGGAAAGTCGGAAGTTGGCTCTCGGGCTATACTAGCCGTTGTAGCTCAGGGGTAGAGCACTTCCTTGGTAAGGAAGAGGTCGTGAGTTCAATTCTCATCAACGGCTCAAGGATTTGAAGAATTTAGTAAATATAAATTGTCAACACAACCTAAAAACCGATAAAAATGTCAAAAGAGACCTTTAAGCGGGACAAACCCCACGTTAACGTAGGTACCATTGGGCACATCGACCATGGTAAAACTACCCTGACTGCTGCCATCACCACAATTTTGGCTGCAAAAGGTATGGCCCAGGCCAAGAAGTATGATGAAATTGATGCTGCCCCTGAAGAGAAGGAGCGTGGTATCACCATCAACACAGCACACGTAGAGTACCAAACTGAAAACCGTCACTATGCTCACGTGGACTGCCCTGGTCACGCTGACTATGTAAAGAATATGATTACTGGTGCCGCCCAGATGGACGGTGCTATTCTTGTTGTGGCTGCTACGGATGGTCCGATGCCTCAAACTAAAGAACACATCCTGCTTGCACGTCAGGTAGGTGTACCTAAGATTGTTGTATTCATGAACAAGGTTGACCTTGTTGATGATCTAGAATTGCTCGACCTGGTTGAAATGGAAATCCGCGACCTGTTGACATTCTACGGTTTTGATGGTGCTAACACACCTATCATCAAAGGTTCCGCAATCAAAGCCCTTGAAGGTGATGCAGCTGCTGTTAAGCAAGTTGAAGAACTGATGGCGGCTGTTGATACTTATATCCCATTACCTCCCCGTCCAGTTGATCAGGCCTTCCTAATGTCTGTAGAGGACGTTTTCTCTATCACAGGTCGTGGTACTGTTGCTACAGGACGTATTGAGCGTGGTCGTATTAAAGTTGGTGAATCAGTTGAGATCGTTGGTTTGACTCCTGATCCGCTGACTTCAACAGTAACAGGAGTAGAAATGTTCCGCAAGATCCTTGATGAAGGTGAAGCTGGAGACAACGCCGGACTGTTGCTACGTGGTGTTGAAAAAACACAGATCCGTCGCGGTCAAGTTATCGTGAAGCCTGGATCAATCACTCCGCATACTGAATTCAAAGCTGAGGTATACGTACTGAGCAAAGAAGAAGGTGGACGTCACACTCCTTTCTTCCAGAAGTATCGTCCTCAGTTCTACTTCCGTACAACGGACGTAACTGGTGAAGTTGAATTGGCTGCTGGAACTGAAATGGTAATGCCTGGTGATAACACCAACTTTACTGTTAAGTTGATTCAGCCTATTGCGATGGAAAAAGGTCTTAAGTTCGCTATCCGTGAGGGTGGACGTACTGTAGGTGCCGGACAGGTTACCGAGATTCTGAAGTAATCGCTTATATTTGTATTCTCAAAAGTCATTGGTTGTCAGGATATTTCCGAACAGCCGGTGACTTTTGATTCTTACGGGCATAGTTCAATGGCAGAATAGCGGTCTCCAAAACCGTTGATGGGAGTTCGAGTCTCTCTGCCCGTGCAAAACAAAACGTATGAATAAGATTACCGCCTACGTGAAAGATAGTTTTCGCGAACTGACAGAGAAAGTTACCTGGCCTACCTGGATGCAATTGCAGCAATCCACTATGATTGTTTTAGCGGCTACATTAGTCGTAACATTCATTGTATTGATTATGGATTTTGCAACAGGTAACGGATTGCGTTTTATCTACAAACAATTATTCTAATGGAAGCTGTTACAAATACAACTGCCGCTCCGCAGACAGAGACCAAGTGGTATGTACTGCGTGTAATTAGTGGTAAAGAGAAAAAGGTCAAAGAATACTTAGACAAAGAAATCAGCCGTGGTGGATGGAGTGAGCTTGTTAAGCAAGTATTTCTTCCCGTTGAAAAGGTTTATAAAGTGGCCGCTGGTAAAAAAGTAATGCGGGAAAGAAATTATTATCCTGGGTATGTGATGATCGAAATCTTGGACGGTAAATTGAATGATGATCTACGTGATGTAATCAAAAACACCACGAACGTTATACATTTTCTCGGAAAAGAAAATCCAATTGCATTACGTAAAGCTGAGGTCAACAAGATGCTTGGTAAAATGGATGAGATGAGTGAGGCGGGTGGCATCAGTATGATGGAGCCATACATAGTTGGTGAAACTATCAAGATTATCGAAGGTCCATTCAACGATTTCAATGGAATTATTGAAGAAGTGAACGATGAGAAGAAAAAATTGAAAGTAACTGTTAAGATATTCGGGCGTGCTACGCCAGTAGAGCTTAGTTACATGCAAGTGGAGAAACTCAGCTAATCAATCTCAAAATGACTCAAAGCCTCCCAGTGGGAGGCTTTTTTATTGCCTGGCATTCAGCCACATAGGGTTGCTAAAAAAAATCGCTGGATTCTATTGAAAATCGGGCTCAGCTGCCTAACTTTGCCGCCCCAATTAGTTCTTTCTACGAGGAATTTGGGAGTGCCTGAAAGGGCACGCTTGAACCAATAAATTGTAAGACATGGCAAAAGAAGTATCCGGCTTTGTAAAGCTGCAGTGCAAGGGTGGCCAAGCCAACCCCGCACCTCCCATTGGACCTGCACTAGGTTCGAAGGGTATTAACATCATGGAGTTCTGTAAGCAATTCAATGCTAGAACCCAGGACAAACAAGGGAAAGTACTCCCTGTTCTCATCACTGTTTACTCAGACAAGAGTTTTGATTTTGTAATCAAAACACCACCTGCTGCTGTGCAGTTGATGGAAGCTGCAAAAATCCAGAAAGGATCCAAGGAAAGTAACCGTTCAAAAGTTGGCAAGGTTTCTTGGGATCAAATCAAGGTAATTGCTGAGGACAAGATGCCCGACTTAAACTGTTTCACTGTAGAGAGCGCTATGAAAATGGTAGCGGGTACAGCTCGCAGTATGGGTTTAAACGTGGATGGAAAAGCCCCCTGGGAAAATTAATTGTCAACCTAAAGAACTGAATCATGGCATTTGTAAGTAAAAAAAGAAAAGTGGCTGACACAAAGGTGGACGCCAATAAATCATACTCTCTAAAGGAGGCTTCCTCGTTAGTAAAGCAAATCACTACTTGTAAATTCGACGCCTCTGTTGACCTGCATATCCGTTTGGGTGTAGATCCTAAGAAAGCCGATCAGGCTATCCGTGGAACGGTTACACTCCCACATGGTACTGGTAAAACTAAGCGTGTTTTAGTATTATGTACTCCTGATAAGGAAGCTGCTGCAAAAGCTGCAGGCGCTGACTACGTAGGATTAGATGAGTTTGTCACAAAAATTGAAGGCGGTTGGGTAGATATTGATGTAATCATCGCAACACCAAGCGTGATGCCTAAAATTGGTAAACTTGGTAAGGTATTAGGTCCTCGTAACCTCATGCCAAACCCCAAAACAGGAACTGTTACTAATGATGTGGCTGCTGCAATCAATGATGTAAAAGGCGGAAAAATTGCATTCAAAGTTGATAAAGTAGGTATCGTACACGCTTCCATTGGGCGCGTGAGTTTTGCTCCAGAGAAAATTGCTGAGAATAGCCAAGAGCTACTCAATGCAATTATCAAAGCAAAGCCCTCTTCTTCAAAGGGAACATACTTAAAGGGTATCAGCATGGCTGCTACCATGAGTCCTGGTATCGCTATCGACACGAAAGCTTTTATCAACTGATTCTCTCAAACCTAATTACCACAGTCTAATTTCAATACAATGACTAAAGAGCAAAAAAATGAAGTGATCGAAGTACTGAAAGGGAAATTTTCTCAGTACAATAACTTCTATGTAACAGATACAGAGTCGCTAACTGTTGAACAAGTTGGCAAATTGCGTCGTGCTTGTTTCAATAAGAATGTCGAAATGAAAGTGGCCAAGAACACATTGATCAAAAAGGCACTTGAGTCTTTGGATAACGAGCGTTATGCAGGCATGTATGATTCATTGAACCGCGTAACAGCATTGCTGTTTTCTGAAAATCCAAAAGAGCCGGCACTGATCATCTCTTCTTTCCGCAAGGAGAGCAATGGAGACAAGCCCGTGCTGAAAGCGGCATTCATCAATGGGGATGTTTATAGTGGAGATAAGCAACTGGTAGCGCTTACTAAGATCAAAACGAAGAATGAATTGATCGGCGAAGTAATCGGATTGTTGCAATCACCTGCAAAACGTGTATTAGCTGGTTTATTGCAGCATCACGAAAAGCAAGCAGCTGCTACAGCTGAGTAATGTATTTTTTCGTCTGTTGACGATTGAAATAAATACCCAGGCCTGAGGGTGTTTCAAATTGAAACGAACAAAGGCAAATTTTTTTAAACCTGCCGTTGGAGCTAGTTAGCAGTGAAAACGGTAAAAATTGAAACAAAATGGCTGATGTAAAAGCACTCGCGGAAAGTCTGGTGGCTTTGACCGTGAAAGAAGTACAAGAACTCGCTGATGTTCTGAAAAATGATTACGGAATTGAACCCGCTGCTGCTGCAGTAGTTGTAGCAGGTGGTGGAGACGGTGGTGGCGCTGCTGCTGCTGAAGAGAAAACTGCCTTCAATGTTATTCTGAAGAACGGCGGAGCTTCTAAATTGAATGTTGTAAAAATCGTGAAAGACCTTACCGGACTTGGCTTGAAAGAAGCTAAGGATATGGTAGACGGTGCTCCGAAAACAGTAAAAGAAAATGTTTCTAAAGCAGAAGCGGAAGAAATTGCTGCTAAGCTGAAAGAAGCTGGTGCTGATGTAGAGATCGCTTAAGATTTTTACTCCACGAAATAAAAAAGCCCGCCCATTTGTGGTGGGCTTTTTTATTTTATAATTTATGGGTGGTGTCAAAACTGAGGTAGGGGAGAAGTCGTTCTAGATTTTTCTTATCCATTGCCCACACAGACGCCAGGTCCTCAGCATTTTTAAAATAGCCATTAGCTTGTCTGTAGCGTATAATAGTTTTAGCATCATTCCATCCAACATAGGGATGGGTGGCTATTGTTTTTTCATCAACCAAATTCAGACATATTTTTTTTATACTTTTTGGTTGTACTTCAAGTTGCGCCTTAATTTTCTCGTAGGTAGAATCGGGTATTCCGTACACTTCTTTTAGTTGCTCCCGGGAGTAGAATCCTCCTAGCTTATTTCTGTACTTAATGATCCTGGCCGATAATACAGGGCCTATTCCAGGGAGTTTTACCAGGTTTTGGGAATCGGCCCTGTTCAAGTCTGTTTTTTGACTTGTTTTTGATGGTAGTCTCGAAATGAGTGCTTTGCTATTTTTAGGTGGCTTATCAGTATCATTTCTATATTTATAGGGAGATACTGCCCACTGGTTATTCACTTTACTATTTTGTTGACTATCTCTTTCTATGTAATTGATAGCAAGTCGTTTATAGTTATTTAAAAATGGTTCATTTTTTGAGTCTGTGCCTAGGATTAATGGTATTAATCCATAGAATCCAACTCCCAGGAGTATCATTATTAGCCCTCTCTGATTTTTTCGGGATACCCCAATGTGCTGTTTTCCTCCCTTTCTTCTCCATTTTATCATTCCATAAGTTTATTAGTCTCTTTTTCACTTTTGAAGGGTAGTTTCTTGAAATTGGCCGGATTTTTGTGGGAACAAATTTTGGCCAACCGGTTCCTTTACTTACCTTTGCAATCCTTTATTTTGGCCAAATATATTTTCGACATTGCAGACCATTCGTAAGTGATTCATTCACAGCGATTTTTGTAAAAAAAAGTACAAATGTCGCCGGGTGTTCTCATTGTCCTAAACGTGGATAAAACCGGTTAAGCGTATGTCTTCTACAAAAAACAGTGCAAGAATTGACTTTGGTAAGATCAAACACCTTGCAGAAGCTCCGGACCTTCTTGAAGTCCAGATTCAATCCTTCAAAGAGTTTTTCCAATTGGAAACAACTCCTGATAAGCGTAACATCGAAGGATTATTCCGAGTGTTTAAAGACAATTTCCCTATTACGGATACCAGAAACATATTCGTATTAGAGTTTTTGGATTATTTTATTGATCCTCCCCGCTATACTATTGAAGAGTGTATGGAGCGTGGTCTTACTTATGCATTACCGCTTAAGGCCAAACTTCGTTTGAGCTGTAATGACGAAGAACACGTCGATTTTCAAACCATTGTTCAGGATGTATTCCTGGGCAACATCCCATACATGACACCGCGTGGTACTTTCGTTATCAACGGAGCTGAGCGTGTTGTGGTTTCTCAGTTACACCGTTCACCAGGTGTATTCTTCGGTCAATCCGTTCACCCGAATGGTACAAAAATTTACTCTGCCCGTGTAATTCCTTTCAAGGGAGCATGGATGGAGTTTGCTACGGACATCAATAATGTGATGTACGCTTACATTGACCGTAAGAAAAAATTCCCTGTTACTACTTTGTTGCGCTCTATCGGTTACGAGACTGATAAAGACATTCTGGAATTATTTGGAATGGCAGACGAGGTGAAGGCGGATAAAAAAACATTATCAAAGCATATCGGCAAACGTTTGGCTGCTCGTGTACTCCGTACATGGGTTGAAGATTTTGTTGATGAGGATACTGGTGAAGTAGTTTCTATCGAGAGAAACGAAATCGTCATGGAGCGCGATACGCTTTTAGATGAAGATGCAGTGGAGACAATAACTTCTTTGGAAGTAGCTAGTGTGTTCATACAGCGTGAAGATGTTGGTGGTGACTATGCGATCATTTACAACACCCTGAACAAGGATACTTCTAATAGTGAGTTAGAGGCAGTTCAGTTTATTTATCGTCAATTACGTGGAGCTGATGCGCCAGATAATGAAACGGCACGAGGAATTATCGATAAATTATTCTTTAGTGATAAGCGTTATGATCTGGGTGAAGTAGGTAGATATAAGATCAATCGGAAATTGAATGTTAATCTTCCAATTGAAAAAAAGACGTTGACCAAGGATGATATTATTTTGATCATCAAATATCTTGTGAAGCTTACCAATGGAAAAGCTGAAATCGATGATATTGACCACTTGAGTAACCGTCGTGTTCGTACAGTGGGAGAACAATTATACGCACAGTTTGGAGTAGGTCTAGCTCGTATGGCACGTACTATTCGCGAGCGTATGAACGTTAGAGATAATGAGGTATTTACACCTGTAGATTTGATCAACGCTCGTACACTTTCTTCTGTGATCAACTCATTTTTTGGAACCTCTCAGCTTTCTCAGTTCCTAGATCAAACTAATCCTCTTTCCGAGATTACACACAAGCGTCGTATTTCTGCGTTAGGCCCCGGTGGATTAAGCCGCGAGCGTGCAGGATTCGAGGTTCGTGACGTACACTATTCTCACTATGGTCGTCTTTGTACGATTGAAACACCTGAAGGTCCAAACATTGGTTTGATCTCTACACTTTGCGTGCATGCGAAGATCAATGCTATGGGCTTTATCGAAACACCTTACAGAAAGGTCGCAGACGGCAAAGTAAACATGAAGGAGTTGGCCTTCTTAAGTGCTGAGGAAGAAGATCAGGCAAAAATTGCCCAGGCCAATACTTCGTTAGATGAGAAAGGAAATGTAGTGGAAGATAAAGTGGTTAGCCGTGAGACTGGCGATTTCCCAATTCTAGATAAGAGTGAAGTGGAATATATGGACGTGGCTCCTAACCAAATTGTTGGTTTGAGTGCGTCATTAATTCCGTTCTTGGAGCATGATGATGCCAACCGTGCATTGATGGGATCAAACATGCAACGTCAGGCAGTACCGCTACTTCGCCCAGATGTACCTGTAGTAGGAACTGGCTTTGAAGGAAAGGCTGCTCGTGATGCGAGAATTCAAATTCATGCTGAAGGAAATGGAGTAATTGAATTTGTGGATGCTAACGAAATTCATGTTCGTTATGAGCGTGATGCCAGCGAAAAGTTGGTCAGCTTCGAAGATGATTTACGCATATACAAGCTCACTAAGTTCATCAAGACTAACCAAGAGACTTGTATCAACCTTCGCCCGGCTGTGAAGAAGGGGCAGAAAATTAAGAAAGGAGATTTCCTCACTGAGGGATATGCAACTCAAAATGGTGAACTCGCACTGGGTAAAAACCTTAAAGTTGCTTTCATGCCTTGGAAGGGTTACAACTTCGAGGATGCCATTGTTATCAGTGAGCGCGTAGTGAAAGAAGACTTATTTACATCTGTTCATATTTCTGAGTATGAATTAGAAGTGCGTGATACTAAATTAGGTGAGGAAGAATTGACGCCAGATATTCCAAACGTATCTGAAGAAGCTACGAAGGATTTGGATGAAAATGGTATCATTCGTATTGGTGCACAGGTGAAGGAAGGAGATATTTTGATTGGTAAAATCACTCCGAAGGGGGAGAGTGATCCTACTCCTGAAGAAAAATTATTGCGTGCCATCTTTGGTGACAAGGCTGGTGATGCCAAAGATGCTTCCTTGAAAGCTCCCAATGGAGTGGAAGGGGTTGTAATTGGCAAAAAATTATTCCAGCGTGCCAAAAAGGATAAGAACGCAAAAGTGCGTGAAAAAGCATCGCTTGAAAAACTAGAGAAGCAGCATGAAAAGAACGAAAATGATCTGAAGGAAGTTCTGCTTGAAAAGGTAGGAGCTCTTTTGAAAGATCATTCATCTGCAGGCGTGAGCAATAACTTTGGTGAAGTACAGATTCCAAAAGGATCCAAGTTTTCCGATAAGAGTTTGCGTTCTCTTGATTATGCCAACGTCAACCCATTGGGATGGACTGGTGATAAGAAAACAGATGATCGCATCAATACATTGCTGCATAACTACAGTATCAAGTTTAATGAGGAGTTGGGACGTTACAAGCGTGAAAAATTCAACATCAGTATTGGTGATGAATTGCCAGCTGGTGTATTAAAACTTGCTAAGGTTTATCTGGCTGTTAAACGTAAGTTGAAGGTTGGAGATAAAATGGCAGGTCGTCACGGTAACAAGGGTATTGTTGCGAAGATTGTTCGTCATGAGGACATGCCATTCCTAGAAGATGGAACGCCAGTTGATATAGTGCTGAATCCTCTTGGGGTACCTAGCCGTATGAATCTCGGTCAGATCTATGAAACAATTCTTGGATGGACTGGGGAGAAGTTAGGTCTCAAATTCGCGACACCAATTTTTGATGGTGCTACCGTGGAAGAGATTGGTTCTTACTGTCAGCAGGCTGGTATACCTATGTTTGGTCACACCTATCTCTATGATGGTGAAACCGGCGAACGCTTTGACCAAAAAGCAACTGTTGGTATCATTTACATGATCAAGTTGCATCACATGGTTGATGACAAGATGCACGCTCGTTCTATTGGGCCATACAGTCTTATTACTCAACAACCGTTGGGTGGTAAAGCACAGTTTGGAGGTCAGCGATTTGGTGAGATGGAAGTATGGGCTTTGGAAGCCTATGGCGCATCTAATATTCTGCAGGAATTGCTCACTATCAAGAGTGACGATATCATTGGAAGAGCTAAGACGTACGAAGCGCTGGTTAAAGGAGACAATGTTCCCCGCGCCGGTGTTCCTGAATCCTTCAATGTATTGGTGCATGAATTGAGAGGACTGGGACTAGACTTGCAGTTTGATTGATCCTAAACCATCATTTGATAACTACTTAACCGATCTATAGATCATGGCTATAAAAAAAGAAAACCGTCCGAAATCCGCCTTCTCCAAGATCACCATTGGTCTTGCTTCACCAGATAATATTCTGGAGAGAAGCTTTGGTGAAATTTTAAAGCCGGAAACTATTAACTACCGCACGTACAAGCCTGAGCGTGATGGTCTTTTCTGTGAGCGTATATTCGGTCCTGTTAAGGATTACGAATGTGCTTGTGGAAAGTATAAGCGTATCCGTTATAAGGGTATTGTTTGTGACCGTTGTGGTGTGGAGGTAACTGAGAAAAAAGTACGTCGTGAAAGAATGGGGCATATCAAACTGGTTGTCCCTGTAGTGCATATTTGGTATTTCAAATCCCTTCCTAACAAAATCGGTTATCTGCTGGGCACTAGCTCTAAGAAGTTAGAGTCTATTGTTTACTATGAGCGTTATGTAGTAATTCAGCCAGGTATTCGTGAAGAGAAAGGACAACGTGTAGCTGATCTGCTAACTGAAGAGGAATATCTGGATATTTTAGAGACTCTTCCCAAAGAAAATCAGTATCTCCCTGATGATGATCCACAAAAGTTCATCGCTAAAATGGGAGCAGAAGCGGTCAATGATCTTTTAGCGCGTATTGATCTGGATCAATTATCATTTGATTTGCGCAATGCAGCGGCGAATGAAACTTCACAGCAGCGTAAAGCGGATGCGTTGAAACGCCTTAGTGTTGTAGAGGCATTCCGTGATGCTAATCAACGTATCACCAATCGTCCTGAGTGGATGGTTATGCAGTATATCCCTGTAATTCCGCCTGAACTTCGTCCGCTAGTTCCTCTGGATGGTGGTCGTTTTGCTTCATCGGATCTGAACGATTTATATCGTCGTGTTATTATTCGTAATAATCGTCTGAAGCGTTTGTTGGAAATCAAAGCTCCTGAAGTAATTCTCCGTAATGAAAAGAGGATGCTGCAGGAAGCTGTTGACTCTTTATTTGACAATAGCCGTAAGTCCAATGCTGTTAAAGCTGAGGGTGGACGTGCCTTGAAATCCTTGAGTGATGTATTGAAAGGAAAGCAAGGTCGTTTCCGTCAGAATCTTTTGGGTAAGCGTGTGGACTATTCAGGTCGTTCTGTAATTGTGGTAGGACCTGAACTGAAATTGCATGAGTGCGGTCTTCCAAAAGATATGGCGGCCGAATTATTTAAGCCATTTATCATTCGTAAATTAATCGAAAGAGGAATTGTTAAGACGGTGAAGTCTGCTCGAAAACTGGTAGACAAAAAAGAAGCAGTTATTTGGGATATCCTTGAAAATATTTTGAAAGGGCATCCCGTTATGTTGAATCGTGCCCCCAC
>CAINBK010000288.1:0-3104 GCA_903846615.1 uncultured Bacteroidota bacterium | reverse complement strand
GTTAATCAATCATGAGAAAAATACTACCCTCTATCCTCTTAGTAATACTAATCAGTAGTCTTAGCTCTTGTCAGGTTTGGAATAAAATTTTCAAACCCAAATATGGTTGCCCTTCCAATGGGAAAAACGTGGGTGCAGAAAAAATAATCAGTGGAGATCCCGAAGCCATGAAGGCGATGAAAAAAGCAAAGAAGTTTAAATCTTAATAAGATTCCTCATCAAAAGAATCGAGGATCGTGCGATAGCTAACATAACGATCCTCATGTATTAGCCCTTGATTCACGGCATCTTTAATAGCGCATCCGGGCTCATTGCTATGTAGGCAGTTATTGAACTGACAATTTTGAATTCGATTTTTCATCTCCGGAAAATAATGCGAGAGTTCCTGTTTGGATAAATCCACAATACCAAATTCACGCATACCGGGTGTATCAATAATTTTTCCTCCCTGTGGCAAATCAAACATTTCGGCAAACGTTGTGGTATGCTGTCCTTTCCCACTCCATCCACTCACATCCTGGGTTTTACGGTTCATCCCTGGGAATAATACATTGAGCAGACTTGATTTTCCTACCCCACTATGACCACTCAGTAAGGTAGTCTTGTCCTTCAAGACTGCATTCAACTCGGCAAGGCCTTCTTGCTTTTCTGCACTCACCAGCAATACCGGATATCCGATTGGTTGATACATATCTCGTAAGGCTTCAAAAAGCTGTAACTCTTTAGCTCGATAAAGATCTGACTTGTTAAATACCAGCACCGGCTTAACATGATACATTTCAGCTGCCACTAAAAATCGATCAATAAATCCTTGTGAGGTACGCGGTTCCCGTATAGTGACCACCAAAACAGTTTGATCCAAATTTGCTGCCACAATATGATGTTGATGTTTGTGGCGGGGACTTTGTCTATTGATATAATTATGACGAGGGAGAATTTGATTAATGAGCGCAGTATTCTGTGCATCCGATTCAATTTCAAAATCTACCCAATCACCTACTGCTACAGGATTGGTGCTGGTAATATCTTCCAGCTTGAGCACACCCTTTGTTCTTGCATTCCAGCTTCTCCCTGAAGGATCCCGCAGTATATACCAGCTACCGGTTGATTTATATACGAGCCCTTTCATTCAGGATAAATATTTTCCAACAATGGGCAATCTTCTTCCTATACCAAATGCCTTGGGAGAAATACGAATGATGGGACAGAACTGATTGCGTTTATATTCACTGGTATTAACCAATTTGAGTATTCGATCCACCAAAACAGGTTCAAAACCCATTGCTTTGAGATCAGCTGGACTTTTTCTTTTTTCAATATAGAGATATAGTAGTGGATCTAAAATGGAATAATCCGGTAAGGAGTCACTATCCTTTTGTCCCGGTCTTAATTCAGCAGAGGGCGCTTTAAGCAGAATAGAAGCAGGAATAATTTCACGCTCGCGATTGATGTAACGCGCCAGTGCGTACACTTGAAGCTTGTAACAATCACCCAATACAGATAGTCCACCTGCCATATCACCGTATAAAGTACCATAGCCAGTAGCTAACTCACTTTTATTGGAAGTATTCAATAACACATATCCAAACTTATTAGCTAATGCCATCAACAAATTACCACGGGTACGGCTTTGCAAATTTTCTTCTGCAACAGAAAAAGGCAATCCTTCAAAGGAGGGTTGTAGCGTTTCTAAAAAAGAATTGTATACTTTTTCAATTGGAATTTGCTGATAGGGATTGCCGAGTTGTTTACTCAAAGTCACCGCATCTTGAATGCTATGTTCGCTGGAGTAGGGAGATGGCATCAAAATCGCTTGCACTTGTTCCTTACCTAATGCTTCCACCGCTAGCGCCAGGGTTACAGCACTGTCAACACCCCCACTGCTTCCTAAGATAGCTTTGGTAAATCCCATTTTTGAAAAATAGTCACGAATACCGGTTACCAGCGCTTCATAAATTTCAGCCGTACAAAGTCCAGCATCCAATCGCAAGGGATCTAGTTCCTGGTTTGGCAACTGTGAAGCTTCTTCAATAACCGTTCCGCGAAAAGTACCCGCCTCTGTTAACTCTACCACTTCAATCGCCTCTTTAAAAAGTGGCAATTGTAGGTGCAGGTTAGCATGCTTATCCATGACCAGTGATCCTCCATCAAAAACTAATTCAGTTTGACTACCTACCGCATTACAATAAAGTATAGGGATATGATAACGTAAAACATTTTGCTTTAGAATAGCCTTACGATCCTCGACGTGTGTATAATCAAAAGGTGAAGCGGAAAGATTCAGCATGAGATCAGGTTGCTGACTAATCAACTGATCCATGGGGCAATGTGTATAGAGCGGATTGTCTCCTAAATTCCAAATATCCTCACAGATAGTAACTGCCAATTTTTTCCCTTTGAAAGGGATCAGCTGCCATTGTTTGGCTGGTTCAAAATAGCGATACTCATCAAATACATCATAAGTAGGGAGACAGGTTTTATGAACCACTGCCCTCACTTCGCCTTCATATAAAAAATACGCTGCATTAAATAGATCTTTTCCCTTAGGATCTGGATTTCGATCTGGCGCGCCAATCAATACGGCAATATCACTGGCATGCGCTTTGATTTGATCGATGGCGTCTTTACACTTATCAATAAAATCATTGAACTCTAAAAAATCACGAGGAGGATAACCACAGGCTGCTAACTCAGAAAATAAGATCAAGTCTGCACCTTGGGCACGGGCAATAGCAATGGCCTCCACAATTTTGTGCAGATTCGCTGAAAAATTTCCAATGTGATAATTCTGTTGCGCCAGCGCGATCTTCATAGCGCAAAAGTAAGCCAATTTTCCAGCGTACCTTCGTTCCACAACAATACCTCATTTTACACGTTAGTAACCCTATGCGTCTGATTTTAATTAGTATATCCGTTTTACTGATCAGTAGTTGTAAGCAGGGACCCCAAGCACCCTCTGTAGATCATATACCCATGGAGCTAAGTTTCCATCGCTTTGATCAAACTTTCTTTGCCCTAGATACCCAACAAGTTGAAAAAAGTCTAAATCAATTAGAAAAAGAATCCCCCGGATTTTATTACGATTATATGAATTATATCCTGGG
>CAINBK010000287.1:0-3226 GCA_903846615.1 uncultured Bacteroidota bacterium | reverse complement strand
CTGTTAATATGATTCACATGCACTTGGTGAATTCCTGCATTGCGCGCTCCCAGAATATCTACTTCCAGTGTATCGCCAATCATGATACTCTCTGCTGCAATTGCCCCTGCTTTATCAAGGGCGTAGGCAAAAATTTCTGGTTTAGGTTTTAAACTGCCGGAGGCTTCTGAGGTGACCACGGCTTTAAAATAGGGAGTAAGGCCTGAATATTCCAACTTACTGTGCTGCGTTTTTTCAAAGCCATTAGTAATTAAATGCAGTGCGTACCCCTTATTGTGTAAATAGTCCAACACTTCCATGGTGTGCGGGAAAAGTAAGGTGCGGCTAGGTAGTAAGGCTAAGAATCCTACACTCAATGCCTCTGCTAATAACTCGTCTGCAATTTTAAAATCTAGCAGGCTGAGTCGCATCCTTTTGATTCGTAGTTCTTCTTGGCGTATAAAACCATTTCTATAACGCTCCCATAATTTTTCATTATGCACTAAGTAATTACGGTAAAATCGCTCAAAATCATCTACGCCCCGAGAAGCTAAGGCCAGTTCTGTATAAAGGTGTTGCAGTGTTGCCTTTGCATTGGCCTCAAAATCCCATAGGGTGTGATCCAGATCAAAGAAAATATGTTTGTAAGCAGCTGGCAAAGACAATTGGTTTGATTTAAAAGTGGGTCGATACCTTTGCAAAATACGCATAAACAATCGGTATGGCTTTAACAGTAGTTATTACAGGGGCATCGCGCGGAATAGGCAAGGCCTTGGCCCAACATTTTGCAGCGGCAGGGTATGAATTATTGTTATCTGCAAGAAATGCTGATGGTGTAGAAGCCACAGTAAAAGTGTTACGTGAACAATTTCCTAGTATTGCCATTCATGGAAAAGCAGGGGATCTTTCTGTTGCTGAACAAGCCATCGAATTAGGACGCTGGTGTTTATCTTTTTCCGCTCCTGATATTATAATCAATAATGCAGGATTCTTTCAGCCTGGATCACTCGCAGATGAACCAATGGGTCAACTCGAAAATCAAATGCAAGTAAACCTAGGTAGCGCTTATCACCTTACGCGCACTTTACTTCCCTCCATGTTACAACGTGGTACAGGCCATATTTTTAATATCTGCTCTATTGCTTCTCTGCAACCCTATCCAAATGGGGGTTCCTACAGTATCAGTAAATATGCATTACATGGGTTTACACAAAATCTTCGGGAAGAACTAAAACCTACAGGCATCAAAGTAACAGGTGTTTATCCTGGCGCTGTCTTGACTGATTCCTGGGGCAATTTTGATAATTCATCGGGACGTATCATGGAAACAGATGATGTTGCCAAAATGGTTCTTCAGGCTGCACAATTATCACCACAGGCCTGTGTTGAGCAAATTGTATTGCGTCCTCGTCTTGGAGATCTATAGTAATTTATTCCGCGTATTTATACCCAACCCCGCGCACAGAATGAAAGTAGCGCGGATTACGACTATCCGTTTCAAAGTACTTTCTAAAATTTAGGATAAAGTTGTCAATAGTACGGGTGGTAGGATAAACTTGATATCCCCAAACGGTCTGCAGAATTTTTTCTCGGGGCACCACTTCATTTTTATTTTCAATGAGCAATTTGAGTAACATAGTTTCCTTCTTGGAAAGTTGTATCCGTTCTCCCGTTACGCTAATCGCCTCCTGTGCTTTAAAATCAATGGTATTGGGACCAAACTGGTATTGTTCGTCAACAGAATTCCTGTCCTGTAGCTTTTTGTTTTTATCAATGAGTTTGTGAACTCGTAATAAAAGTTCCTCGAGATTAAAAGGTTTAGTTAGATAATCATCAGCTCCCTTTTTTAAACCACTGACTCGATCGGCACTGGTATTTTTAGCACTCAGAATTAAGATGGGGATTTCGTTATTACTGATGCGGATCGATTCGGTAACAGCCAATCCATCCATTTCCGGAAGCATGATATCTAGTATGAGCAAGTCAAAATATTCGTTGGCGATTGCCTTTAATGCGGCTGCTCCATCGTAGGCAGAGCTGACGCCATAACCTTCCAGCTCGAGGTTTAATTTGAGCGCTTCATGTAAGTTTTCTTCGTCCTCCACTAAAAGGATGGATCCTTTTTCCGGTTGATTCATGCAGCAAAGTTAACACGGAACACACTGCCTTTTGGAGAATTATCCCTGACAAGGAGAGTAGCCTGGTGATGATGTGCAATACGTTCACATAGGTAGAGACCCAGACCAGTTCCTTTAGTGGTGCGGGTAGCCTCATTGCCGATTCGATAAAATCGCTCAAAGATTTTTTTCTTTTCTGTATCCGGGATGCCTTCCCCTTGATCGGCTACTTCCAGCAAAACCTGTGTCCCAGCTTTTTTAAGTTGAACCGAAATAATAGATTGTGCCGGTGAATATTTGATTGCGTTTTCCAGTAGATTATTCAATAGAATCTGCAGCAGCAGTGAATCTCCCTGTAAGTCAATTTCTGGTTCAATAGTGGACTCAATGAGCCGACCTGGGAAACGGTTGCCCATGTCTTTGATGCAATCTGTTACCAGCAATGAAAAATCAAGTTCTTCTTTTTCGCCGGCAAATCCTTTATTTTCCAGTTGTGAGGAAACCAAAATATTGTTAGTCAAAAAATTCAATCGACTGGTTTCGTCCAGTGCAATGCGAATTAGCTTTTCCTGTTTCTCTGGTTCGAGCTTGTACCGTTGCATCGTCTCCAGGTTTAACCGGGTTACCGCAATCGGCGTTTTTAACTCATGCGTGACGGCCATCATAAATTGCTGTTGCTGTTGTTGTGCTCGTAATTGTTTCCGAACAGCCCTAAATAGCCCTACCGCTCCGATTAATATCACTATTAAAAAAGTAATTCCTTCACTGATATATTTTGTACTGTTTCTGCTTGCCAGTGATTCAATGGCCACCATTTGCCTTTCTTTCTCAAGGGGATCTAATTGCGAAGCCTGCAATTCTAATAACTGAAGTTGCTCGGCACGAATTCGTTGATTTTGATTTTCTAGTGAAATCAACCACCAAAGCAGCGCTGCAAGAATATAAACCAGCAAGGACCAGTATAAGATGGTGGTTCTCCTGAGTTTTAGTTTGCGGGTATCTACTGCCATTAGGGTCTTTTTTCAATACGAAGACCTACGTTCATGACTTGTTCCAAGGGATCCTCGCGCATAATTTGTTTGATAGAAAGCGTATACCGACCTTTTTTTCGAAGTGACACTCCGTTCTCT
>CAINBK010000286.1:0-1744 GCA_903846615.1 uncultured Bacteroidota bacterium | reverse complement strand
TGGTTTTGCTCGCTGGATAAAATCTATCGGCAACGTTGACAGAATCAGGTTTGACGGAGAAGGCGACGGTCAATTTTCGCAAGTGGTTTGTGCTGAGCTTGGTATTTCCAACACGGATATACCGGCTGCTTCTGAGTTTAATCCTATTCTTAGAAAAAGGATTGAAGACAGGGGCGCAATAAAAAAGGAGAACATTGTTTGTGACGCCCTGATCCCGCCAGATCCTGGCGGAACAATGGTTGTTATCGCAAATCAGCTTCTTGACGCATTCCCTTTTTCCGTCATGCGAAGAAGGACTCGAGGGGTTATCCTTGAGGAGCTTGCTGTTAGCGAAAAAAACAAGGGTGAATATGCCTATCAAAGACTAGTAAACGCCTCGCTGCATGAGGACGCGGACCTTGTCGCCGACCCCAGAAGCGGACTATTTGCCTACTCCCCAGCAAAAATAAATTACGTAAACAATATACTCTCTAGGCGGGGTAAAACATACCTTGCTGTTATTGATTACGGCCACGGGAAGACGCCAGAGGAGTATCTAAACGATACAAATGGAATTGCGTACTCTCCGACCTCGCTTCACTGGCTTCTTAAAATGGCAAAAAAACACAGTGGTACAATAGCGTACTCGGACCTGCTGGCCACCTGGTCGCACCTTCGGGAATACGATAAGCTCAACAATCCGACTGGCTGGCAAAATTTAACCATCATTGAGACAAACAACGAAAAGGGGGACATAAATGTTTGCAAAACTTAAGTCTATCTTTGGCGTTGATTCTGTTTCAGAGAAGAAAATTATTTTCTGGTCTGATGATGTCACTGACTACCCCGCTCCGGTGCCTGCGGCCAGCGCAATACCCGAATGGTGGAGGAAGACAAAATCCTACGGCGCATTCAAAAGCTATAGCAAAACTGATGAAAAGGAAATAAACGTTAATAGTGGCGGGGACAACGCGACCATTAAAAGGTGCGTGCCGGTACTTGACTCAATGTCAATGGGCTATCTTGTGCTTACCCCAGCGGAGATGTACGTTGAGCCAAGGCACGTACACACTACAGAAAATAAAGATGGGCCAACTCAGGACTTCTCAATGGTTTATCCAAGGCGCCATGAAAGAATTGACCACCACCCATGGGGCCAAGCAAGTAAGCATCCATATGCAACACAGCAACCACTTGCAAAGGTATTTGTCCCTTGGAGGGTCGCCTTGCCCGAGGGCTACTCGCTGATCATGACCGAGCCGCTAAATAATCCAAGCCCACACTGGTCGGTTGTCTCTGGAGTTATGGACTCAGACGTTCTTTTTCCTCAGTTAAATTTTATGATAAGCATGAAGGAAGAAAAATTCACAGGCATTGTCCCAATGGAAACTCCAATCGCCCAGCTAATACCTTTTAAAAGAGAAAAATGGTCCTCTGTTGTAATTGATGACGCAGCGAGG
Source organism: uncultured Bacteroidota bacterium (assembly GCA_903846615.1). Classification (GTDB taxonomy): domain Bacteria; phylum Bacteroidota; class Bacteroidia; order Chitinophagales; family Chitinophagaceae; genus JJ008. The sequence continues at coordinate 305 of CAINBK010000286.1, read as the reverse complement.
CCTAGCGTGCAAGAGGACCATAGAAAAAGAATACTAGACAGCAGGCTTGCAAAAGTTTTTAGTGGAGCATACAAAAAGTTCTTTTGGTCAAAAAAGGACTTTAGGTAAGGAGTTGCTGTGGGACACAGAATAAAAGTTATTGATAATTTTGTTGATCAAAAAGACGCTAAAAAAATTATTAGCATGATTGAATCTGACTATCAACGTGGCGACCTCGAGGCGTTCAGGGATAATCCAATGGCTGGGGTTATTTCAAATGAAAATCTTGAGTCTGAAGCATTAATCAAAAAGTATTCAGATAAACT
>CAINBK010000285.1:0-1887 GCA_903846615.1 uncultured Bacteroidota bacterium | reverse complement strand
TTGGAGGAGATGTCTACCAGTGGATCTCAACTTTCAGATCTTGAAATCAGATCATTGCTTGGCTGTTTTTTGTTTAGCGGAGATGATGTTGATAAAAAAATAAAAGTACTTAGTGGGGGCGAAAAAGCAAGGGTTGCATTAGCCAAGGTAATTACCAGTCGTGCAAATTTTTTATTGCTGGACGAACCCACCAACCACCTGGATTTACATAGTTGTGAGTTATTAATTGAGGCGTTGCATAAATATGAGGGTACAATTATCTTAGTGAGTCATGATCGCTATTTTATTTCAAAAACTGCGAACAAAATTTGGGAAATTGAAAACGGAGTAGTCAAAGAATTCAAGGGAGGGTATGACGAATGGGTCAGCTGGAAAGAACGAATGGAGAAGCAACGAACTACGGCTGCGAAAAAGTCAGTCCAACCCGAAAAATCCGTTACTACTGTCACTCAAACTGCCCCGACGCAACAGGTTACAAAAGAAAAAAAGAAGGAGGTGCAGCGTACCCAAAAACTATTTCAACAGGCTGAGAAAGAATTGGCAGATGCTACTGCAATACAAAAGGAGTTGGAGAAAAAATTAGCAGATCCCAGCCTCTATTCCAACAAAGAGGAATTCCTAAAACTTGAAGCTGCTTATCAAGATTGCCTAAAAAATATAAAAATCCTTACTGCGAATTATGAAAAGTTATTTGAGGAGATGATGCAGTTAGGTGAATAACGCTGGCTACTTAATTTTACTATTTACTACTTGCAATATCTCCTGTTCTAGTTTTATTGCAGCATCTTCAATCTGCTGTCCCTCTCCTATGATTTGATTAACAAAATTGGCATCTTCATAACTAGCACAATTAATTTTCACATTCAAGAAAGCACCCATTACGGCACTTCGTGCACAAAGTGCCCCAACGCCAGCATCAGAAACCGAATTAGGATTGCCGGTATTTGCCATCGACTTGATCAAGCTCAAACTTTCCAAACTTAATTTCATGACCTCTAAAGGGATCTCTATTGCCTTTCGGGTTGCATCCTGAATAGCGTTACTTCTAATCGTCTTCTCCTCTGTTGTTGACTTGGGAAGAGTGAAAGCATTCATGATAGCATTAAAGGACTCGGTATCAGCATCAACCAGCTTTAGCAATTTATCCTTGAGCTGCTGACCCTGTTCGGCCTGATCACCAAATTCCTTCCACCGTTCGTCCCAACCTTTTTTATGCGAAGAGAGGTTTGCCACCATAGTTGCTAAAGAGACACCTAAAACTCCCAGGTAAGCTGAAACAGAACCGCCTCCAGGAGCAGGAGACTCGCTAGCAGTAATATCAGCGAAGCTTCTCAATGTATTATTAATCAGTTTATTACTACTCACTTCTTCAAGCATATATTCAATTATTTTTTCATTAGGATTAAAGGGAGACAATTCGCTTAAACCCATTGATTTTATTGCAATATCTATTAATTCCTTTTCGGAAACTCCGGTTGATCTTTGTTGCTTAAGTAAAAAGTACTTCCCTGCATCTAACATAGATTTCAAAGGAATCAACCCAACTAATTCGCTACCTGTTACACGCAAACCACGATCTGCAGCCTTTTTACATGTCTCATCAAAAGCAATGTGAAGAGGGGTTATGTTAATATTAGTCAGATTCATTGAAATCTGAGCAATACCATATTCCTCTATAAACCATCCAATAGCTTTTACTGCCTTTAACGACCCTGGTATAGAAATTGGATTTCCTGCATCATCTAGCACCTTCTTTCCGTTTTCCATCTTAACCCGTCCAGCCTCTCTGATATCAAATGCTACCGCATTTGCACGTCGCGTGGATGTGGTATTAAGATTTACATTATAGGCAATTAGAAAATCTCTTGCTCCTATAACAGTGGCTCC
>CAINBK010000284.1:0-2247 GCA_903846615.1 uncultured Bacteroidota bacterium | reverse complement strand
TTCCATATAATGGTGGCTTTTCTCCTAATATAGGAGCAACCTTTTTACCAGCGGAAACCGCCGCGCACATTATCGCAACACATAAAGGTTATACTGGAAGTATATTAACTTCTGGCACAACAATAGGTACGGGTTCTCTTGAAATTACAGAATATTCGTATTTATTTGGGGATGTAGTTCATCTAAAAGGAAGTGCACAGCATCAAGCCAATCCTACTCAAAAAAATTATATAACAGATTACTTTTCAGACTGTGTAACTAACGTTGGCATTGAAGAAAATCCTGTAGTCAAAATTAGTGTTAACCCAAATCCAACTAATAATATACTTAATATAAAAGTAGATACTTCTTTATCAGGTGCGGACTATGAAATATATGACAATCTCGGAAGATCACTATTTGCTGGAAAAATAAAATCAGAAAACACAAGTATCGATATTTCACTCTTGTCAAAAGGTATCTACTATTTAAGTATCGGAGGATATTTGAAGAATGTAATGAAAGTAGTTAAACAATGAAACCAACCCATAACAGCACCTACCTAAAAGGCGGTGGTTCGTGTTCCAAAGACAGTTTTGTAGTTAATCAAACATTAGTTTTTCAAATCAAGTTTTGTGGTAAAAGTCCCGCCCTTCTTGTAGCTGCAAAACGTTAAGGGCAAGCTTAAGACAAAATTGCTCAATGCTTAAACAATAAAAAAACAAAACATGAAAAAGACAAATTTACTCATGACAGCAATTGCAATCTTCGGATTTGCAACAATTACCATGGCTCAAAATGTTCGAGCTTGGGGTACTTATTACACAGGTACTGGGCAAGTATGGCCGAACGGAGAAGAAAGAGGGAATTCCTGTATTACCGATGCCGCAGGCAATGTTTACATGGTTGGGTTCACAAGTTCAAATTCAGATATAGCCACAGCTGGAGCACATCAAACTGTTTATGCTGGGGGCCCTATCAGCTCTGGCACGGGAGGTTATGATGCGTTTTTAGTAAAGTTTAATTCAAGTGGAGTAAGACAATGGGCTACATATTATGGAGGGAGCCAAGATGATATGGGAATATCTTGCGCTGTTGACGCTTCAGGGAATGTTTACATGATTGGATCTACAAGTTCCACTTCAGGAATAGCAACGGCAGGAGCGCATGAAACTACAATTAATGATGGCTTTTTAGTAAAGTTTAATTCAAATGGAGTAAGGCAATGGGGCACTTATTTCGAAGGTAATGGTAATGCCTGCACTACAGATGCTTCCGGCAATATATACATAGTTGGATTAACAAATTCCACTTCAGGTATAGCCACAGCAGGGGCGCATCAAACTGTGATGTCGGGCAGTGGTGACGCTTTTTTAGTAAAGTTTAATTCAAGCGGAGTAAAGCAATGGGGGACTTATTTTGGCGGTGCTTCTTCTGGTGCTTCCGGAATGGAAAAGGGATTATCCTGCGCCACAGATGCTTTAGGTAATGTCTATATGACGGGGCATACGCCCTCCACTTCTGGCATTGCCACGGCAGGGGCTCATCAAACTATTTATGGCGGAAGTTCTACTGATGCTTTTTTAGTAAAGTTTAACTCAAGTGGAGTAATACAATGGGGTACTTATTATGGCGGGGAAGGAGTAGATATAGGATATTCGTGCGCTACCGATGCATCAGGAAACGTCTACATGGCGGGAGACGCACAACAACAAAATTTGCCTGCTTCAGGCATATCCACAATAGGAGCGCATCAAAGTGCTTATGGTGGTGGTTATAGTGATGGGTTCTTAGTAAAGTTTGATTCTAACGGTCTAAGGCAATGGGGAACTTATTATGGCGGTAGCTTATTAGATGTTTCATTTTCATGCGCTACCGATGCATCAGGCAATGTTTACATGTCGGGTGAGACACAATCTCCTAATGGTATTGCTACATCTGGTGCACATCAAACTACAGTTGATGGCGCGTTTTTAGTCAGTTTTAACTCAAGCGGAGTGAGACAAAGCGGCACCTATTACGGTGGTATCAAAAATGTCTGCACTACCGATGCTTCAGGCAATGTTTACATGACGGGATATACACAATCTAATTCGGGTATTGCCACAGCAGGAGCGCATCAAACCGCTAATGGAAATAATGGTTACAACGATGCTTTCTTAGTAAAATTTAATGGCATAAGTGTGGGTATTAATGAAACTATAAATGATAAATTATTTTCAATTTACCCTAACCCTGCCCAAAGTATAGTCAATGTAAAAGCTGATG
>CAINBK010000283.1:0-2171 GCA_903846615.1 uncultured Bacteroidota bacterium | reverse complement strand
ATGTAACTAAATATAACTTTTCTAAGAATGGTGTATATAATGTTACCGTAACAGGTCAACTTACCATTAAGGATAAGACCAATAACGTTACAACACCTGCAACAATCGAAGTAAAGAATGGCACCTTAGTTGCTAATGCAAGCTTCACGATTGTACTGGCTGATTACGGAATCCAGGTAGGTACTGCTGGAAAAATTGCTGGAGAGCCTAAGATCACGGTTTCTGCTGAGTTGAAGTAATTATAAGTTTAGTAAGTACAGAAGGGCTGTCCTAAATTCGCAGGACAGCCTTTTTTTATCTATGCCCTTCAAACTTCATTCTCCATTTACACCTGCTGGTGATCAGCCCGAAGCAATTCGGCAGCTGACGGAAGGGCTTATGGCTGGGGAAAAATACCAGACGCTACTAGGAGTTACTGGAAGTGGTAAAACATTTACCATGGCCAATGTAATTCAGCAGGTGCAAAAACCCACATTGGTTTTGACCCATAATAAAACACTAGTAGCGCAGTTGTATGGGGAATTCAGACAATTCTTTCCTGAAAACGCGGTGGAGTATTTTGTTTCCTACTATGATTATTATCAGCCAGAGGCATATATGCCAGTCAGCGATACGTATATTGAAAAGGATCTTTCAATCAATGAAGAACTTGATAAGCTCCGCTTGAGGGCTACTTCCAGTTTATTAAGTGGACGCCGTGATATTATTGTAGTGGCTTCCGTGAGTTGTATTTACGGAATGGGGAACCCTGTCGATTACATGAATGGAATTATTCGTTTAGAAAAAGGGCAGGTACTTTCCCGACAAGCTTTCTTGCATGCATTGGTCAATTCCCTTTATAATCGTACCACACTTGAATTTGAACGGGGTACTTTTCGGGTAAAGGGGGATACGGTTGATATTAATATTCCTTATTTGGATGTGGCCTATCGAATTCATTTTTTTGGAGACGAAATTGAATTGCTGGAAACTATCGAAGTGATTTCTGGAAAAAGAATTAGCACCATGGATAATGTGGCTATTTTCCCTGCTAATCTCTATGTAGCTCCCAAAGATGTTTTACAGCAAGTAATTTATGAGATCCAGGACGAAGCGCTAGCGCAGGAGAACTATTTTAAAGCACAAGGAAAGCTGATTGAAGCGCAGCGATTGAAAGAAAGAGTGAATTACGACTTGGAAATGATTCGCGAGTTAGGATATTGTAGTGGTATTGAAAACTACTCCCGATTTTTTGATCGTCGTAAAGCCGGTACCCGTCCTTTTTGTTTGCTAGATTATTTCCCCTCTGATTTTTTGATGATGATTGATGAAAGTCATCAGACTATTCCGCAAGTGAGTGGTATGTACGGCGGTGATCGCAGTCGTAAATTGACGCTTGTAGATTTTGGATTTAGATTGCCTTCCGCTTTAGATAATCGTCCTTTGAACTTTCATGAGTTTGAGTCCTTGCAACAGCAGGTTGTTTTTGTTTCTGCTACACCGGGTAATTATGAATTAGAGAAATGTGAAGGAGTAGTAGTTGAACAAGTTGTTCGTCCTACTGGTTTATTGGATCCACCGATTGAAGTTCGTCCCAGTAAAAATCAAATTGATGATCTATTAGATCAAATTGATAAGCGAGTAAAACAAGGAGATCGAGTATTGGTAACAACGCTGACCAAGCGAATGGCCGAAGAGATGGATAAATATCTGCACCGGATTGATATTCGTTCTAAATTTATTCATAGTGATGTAGATACATTGGAGCGTGTAGAAATCTTGCGTGCTTTACGGTTGGGAAAAATCGATGTATTGGTAGGAGTGAATTTATTGCGGGAAGGTTTAGATATCCCAGAAGTTTCATTGGTAGCCATTTTGGATGCAGATAAGGAAGGATTTTTACGAAATGAAAAATCATTAACACAAACGGCTGGACGTGCTGCTCGTAACGTAAACGGACTGGTTATATTTTATGCTGATAAGATAACGGAGAGCATGCAGCGTACTATCGATGAAACTACCCGTCGTCGTCAAAAGCAAATGGCCTATAATCTAGCTCATAACATTACACCCACTACTATTCAAAAATCTACCCAAGAGGTATTTGCGCAAACATCAGTTTTAGATATTCTGGATGCCGGGGGAGATGCTAATGCTATGGCGGCACACACCTTGAAGCAACTTTCAGCAGT
>CAINBK010000282.1:0-10927 GCA_903846615.1 uncultured Bacteroidota bacterium | reverse complement strand
GTTGTGGTACAAGAAGGTAAGGTGATTGCAAGGGGACATAATATGACAGAACGCCTTCAGGATCCGACAGCCCATGCTGAAATGATTGCCCTCACGGCTGCTTTTAACGCCATGGGCAGTAAATACCTTCCTGAAGCCACCCTTTATGTAACGGTGGAACCCTGCCCGATGTGTGCAGGTGCCTTGTATTGGAGTAAAATTGGTCGTGTGGTGTATGGCACTGCAGACGAAAAAAACGGATATAAGCGATTAGTAGGAACAAATTGGGCGCTTCACCCTCAAACAAAATTGTCAGCAGGCTGCTGTGCAGAGGAGGCGGCACAATTAATGAAGGATTTTTTTAAAGCTCGTCGTTAACGAAGAGTCTGTCGTAATTTTGTTATTCTAAAAAAGAAAAACATGCCATTTACTTTAGCTCCCCTTCCATACGCCCACGAAGCACTGGAACCACACATCGATGCACTGACCATGCAAATTCATCATGGTAAACATCATCAGGCTTATGTCGATAACCTGAATAAAGCAATTGCAGGTACGCCTCATGAGAATAAATCAATCGAGCAATTAGTAAAAGAAGCGGGCAGTATTTCTCCAGCTGTACGTAATAATGGAGGTGGACATTGGAACCACACATTTTTTTGGGAGAGCTTAGCCCCTCAAGCAGGTGGTGAGCCTTCTGGCAAATTAGGAGATGCCATTCAAGCTACATTTGGGTCTTATACTTCTTTCCAGGAAAAATTTGCCGCTGCCGGTATGACTCGTTTTGGAAGTGGTTGGGCCTGGTTAATTGTTAAAGAAGGAAAACTGGAAATCTGCTCTACCCCCAACCAAGATAATCCGCTGATGGATATTGCAGAAGTCAAAGGAACTCCATTATTAGGCGTTGACGTTTGGGAACATGCCTATTATTTAAAATATCAGAACAGAAGAGCTGATTATTTAACTGCATTCTGGAATGTGATTAATTGGAGCGCCATTGCTGCGCGTTTCGAAAAAGCACTATAAGGACCTACATTAAGGAACTGGATCATAGCCGCTGCTCCCCCAAGGATGACAGCGGCTAATTCTTTTTATAGCTAGGCCTAATCCTTTCCATACTCCATGCTTTTGCAAAGCTTCTGCTGCATAGTGCGAACAGGTGGGGGTAAATCTACATTTGGGGCCCAACCATGGGGAGATAACCCATTGATAAAATCGAATAAGTAATAAAAAAGGAAGTATCAGTAGTCTTTTAATCATACCGACGTTGCTAAGATTACTATCGAAGGTTCTCTTTTATTTTTAAAAGTGCTTTCTCCATACATTGATAGAGCTCACGAAAATCCGTGAAGTCTTTTGCCGTATAGATAAAAAAAAGATCTAGTCCGGCGGTAGTATTCCCAACAGAGGAAAGGATATGTTTCTGTAACCGATAGCATTCGCGTAATTGGCGCTTGATGCGATTGCGGTCGACTGCATTTTTAAATAAACGAGCTGAGACACCTACACCGGCACGAAGGCCCGGTTGCTGAGCCGGATTATAAAAAACACGGACCACGCCCATGTTAAAGCGCTGCCCCTCTTTAAAAAGCTGATCGATGGACTTCCGGCTTTTTAACCGCTCTGCTTTGCCATATGTATTTCGGACCATCGTTTAGAAATAAAAAAAGCTCCGGTTTATCCGGAGCTATAAAGTTATCGAAACCTCGGAGGAGGTTTTATTATTTCAGTTTTCGCTCGTCAGATACGGTTAGCTTTTTGCGACCCTTTGCACGGCGGCTAGCCAACACTTTACGACCATTAGCGGTTTGCATACGCTTACGAAAACCGTGTACAGTTTTGCGACGTTTGCGATGCGGTTGGAATGTACGTTTCATAATAATCTAAATTTTTCACGTTTGATGAAAGATGAATCGGGAGAACGATTCGGATTTCCATTTTCCTGCGTCAGGTCACCACACCCAACGCTTTGTGAAAGGACGGCAAAGGTAAGGCTTTCAGGGAAGCTGAAAAAGAAAAATAAGAACTTATTAATCAGCGATTTAGATCTTAGCGGGCGCGAGCTGGACTTCAGCGGAGGTAACAGGGGCTCCAAAAAAATGAGCAGCCTGCTGATCAAAAGCGATGGCACTATCCGTGGTATTAAAGGAAAGTGAGGCCTGTTGTGTACATCGATTGGCTATTTCCGGATGTCTTTTTAGATAATCAACCAAACTGGCGGCCACGATTTGCCCTTGTGAAAGTAACTGTACCCCTTGCGGCAAATATTGCCTGATCTTTTCCTCCAGCAATGGATAATGGGTGCAGGCCAATAACAAAAGATCAATAGCAGGATCTTTTTGAAAAATTGCACCCAGGTGTTTTTTTACAAAATAATCGGCACCTGGTCCGTCTTGTTCGTTATTCTCAATCAAAGGCACCCACATAGGGCAAGCCTCTTGGTATACTTTTAAACGCGGATAGAACTTCTCGATTTCAATGGGATAAGACTGGGATTGAACAGTTCCTTCGGTAGCTAATATACCCACCGCTCCTGATTTAGTGTATTGTCCCAATACTTCAGTAGTGGGTCGGATTACACCCAGGACTCGGTTTGCTGGAGCCATTTGTACCAGATCTTTTTGCTGAATCGTGCGCAGTGCTTTGGCAGAAGCAGTGTTACAGGCAAGAATTACCAAGGGACAACCCTGGTCAAAAAACCATTGCACTGCTTCGAGCGTATACTGGTATACGGCTTCATAAGATCGATTGCCATACGGCGAACGGGCACTATCTCCTAAATAACAAAAATCATGTTGTGGAAGTTGCTTCACTAAACTACGAAGCACAGTCAGTCCTCCATAGCCAGAGTCAAAAACACCGATCGGACCTTTAGAAATTGAAAGCTGCTGCTGCATAATACAAATGTATGCACCGAAAAGTAAAGCGCCCGATCCAAAGGATCGGGCGCCACAATCATTTATCAATAATTTATTTAGCGGCCGGGGCTGCGGGAGCTTTCGGCAGGGTCAATTTCAGTTTAGCGGCTACTGCTGCAATCATGTCATCAGCATCCGGTGCAACCAATAATGATTCCTTATTCACCACATGCGTATATCCTTTTTCCTTGGCTACAGCACGAATGGCATCATAAATCTTTCTGTAAAGTGGAGCTAACAATTCATTCTGCTTTGCTTCCATAGCCTGATTTACAATTTGCTGCCAGTTCTGAATAGTATTAATCAATTGAGGCAATTCCTCTTCCAATTGCTTTTTCACAGCAGCTGGCGGGGGCTTCAAAGTATCTTTGTATACGCTATCCTTGTACTGATAAGTCTGAATCAATGACGCATACTGCGGATTGATAGAGTCCTGCTGATAACGGGAGAGAATAGAATCAAACTTGTTGATCTCAGGCATTAAAGAGAGAACATTCTCCACATTAATATAGCCAATCTTGATCTGTGCCTGGGAAGCATTGGTAAACCCGAGCAAACCGATCAACGCAATAATCGCTACGTACTTTTTCATGTTTTGGTTTTTATAAATAGAAGTTGGTGTTAGCGTATTCCTAGTTCTTTAAGGACCTCCTCACTTTTATCAAGTTTGGGGTCGGCAAATATAATGGTAATTCCCTCACTTTTGTCCAGGACAAAATCGTAGCCCCGGCTAGCCGCTAATTTCTGAATAGCATTGTAAACTTTATCTTGTACCGGCTTGACCAGCTCTTGTCTTTTCCGAAACAGATCCCCTTCAAAACCAAAACGCTTACGTTGTAAATCACGCAATTCCTTTTCTCTATTAAAAAGTTGATCCTCTTTTCTTTTTTTCAACTCAGCTGTTAGCATTACCTGCTCGGCATCAAACTCACGGTACAAACGATCAAGCGCCGTTTGCATACTATCAATTTGTTGTTGCCAGGTGGCAGCCATTACATCCAACTGTTGTTGTGCATTTCTGTACTCAGGCATTTTATCTAGAATATAGCGGGTATCAACCACCGCATATTTCTGTGCAGCACCAAAGAGTGCTGTAATCAGAAAACCGAATACCAGTAAACTTTTTTTCATACAGTAAATTTATTCAGGCTCGAATCCTAGCATGAAGGTAAATCGAGAAATACCTTTCAATCCGTTGGACTGCCCGGGAATAGCACGATCTAAACCAATACCGTAGTCAAATCCAAGTAGACCAAACATGGGAAGGAAAAAACGCATACCCACTCCCACACTACGACGTAAACGGAATGGATTATAATCTTTGTAATTGTACCATCCGTTAGCCGCTTCAAAAAAGCTTAGCGCATAAATAGTACTGCTCGGGTTAGTCACTAGGGGGAAGCGCGCTTCCAATTGATATTTGTTGAATATGGTAAAGAACTGGCTGGCACTTTGTTGGTCCGGATTAATAGTTGGATCCGAAGTTTGATAAACTGGATAACCACGGTGCGCCACAATATCATAACCTAGTAATCCAAAATTGTTAGTCAAGCCCGCATCACCCACTTGAAAACGTTCAAAAGGAGAGTACGGTAGATCAGGATTATAACGACCCATGAATCCATACTTAGCAGCCAACTTCACTACAAACTGACGATTTTTTTCTGCGCCCAATGGTTTACCAATTGGAACGTACCACTCGGCATTGAAACGCCATTTGTGATATTCAGGTCTACGATACGCATTGTAACCAGACCCAACATTTCCCAATAAAGAATAAGGAGGAGTAAACTGGACACTGGCCAGAAAGTTTGATCCGCTGGTAGGAAAAATAGGATTGAATACGGAAGAACGTTGCAGGGCCACTTTAACACTCACGTTATTAGAAGTACCAGAAGTAAAATCGGAACTGAATATCGGATAATTGGCAAGCTTGTAACGTGTGTAATTGAAAGTGAGTACCAGATTGAAATAATCATCTGGCCATTTTAATTGTTTTCCAAATGCAACAGAAAATCCACTTGTGCTGAGATAGTTTGTATCAGAACGTGCCTTATCGATTCGGCCAGTGAATGGATCAAATGCATTGGAGAAACGGCTGCTATTGAAGCCAAGTGTGAGTGAATTTCTTTTCTTACCACCTAACCAAGGCTCTGTAAAAGAGGCACTGTAGGAACGATACGCACGACCATTGGATTGCAGACGTACACTTAACTTTTGTCCATCGCCAGTAGGAAGTGGATCCCAAGCCGATTTTTTCCAAATGTTTTTAACAGAGAAATTATTGAAGGTTACACCCAGTGTACCGGTTAGACCAATACCACCACCCCAACCTGCAGAAAGCTCTAATTGGTCAGCTGATTTTTCTTCCAACTGCCAATTGATATCTACGGTTCCATCATCCTGATTTGGCACTACGCCAGGATTAATTTTTTCCTGATTGAAAAACTGAAGATTCCCCAATTCACGCTGGGAGCGGATCAGTTGTGCACGACTGAATAATTCACCGGGAATTGTACGCAACTCACGACGAACCACATGATCTTTTGTTTTTTCGTTACCGGCAATAGTTACGTTTTTGATACGTGCTTGCGGGCCTTCCATCATTCGAATTTCATAATCGATGGTATCGTTATAAACAGCCACCTCCACAGGTTCGGCACGGAAAAACAAATAACCATCATCCATGTAGTAGCCACTGATATCCCCTCCTTCCTGCGAAGCTTCTTTACCAAGTCTTTTATTCAGCACCGCCACATTATAAATATCTCCTTTGTTGATAGCGAGTAATTGATTGAGCAATGAGTCAGAAAATTTTGCATTACCCTTCCAGATGATATTTCCAAAGTAGTAGCGATTCCCTTCATTGACCTTAAAGTCAACATTCAAATTACCTTTTGCAGTAAGATATTGTGTATCTGCAATAATCTGCGCATCACGGTATCCTAATGAGTTGTAATAATTGAGTAGTTTTTCTTTGTCCTCTTCGTACTTCTTATCATCAAATTTTGCTGAGCTTAATAATTTCAGGCGAACATAGGGATCCAGCACGCGCTTGGTGCGACTAGGAGAAAGAAAGCCAAGGGTACGGAAGTACTCGCGTACACTGGCGCGAGAATTAGTTCCGTAAGGACCCGAAGTTTGATCAGGGCGCAAGGTTATACGAGTAGATTCTTTTGTTCCTTTAAATTGCTTTTTTAAAAGCAGGTCATCTATCTTTTCGTTTCCATAGAAATTAATGTCGCCAATACGTACACGATTACCCTTGTCAACATTGATAAAAAGCATGTTGGAGTTGGCAAACGTGGGGTCTGGCTTTTCTTCCAGTTTTACTTGCACATTTCTAAACCCTTTTTCAGCGTAGTGCTTTGTTATTTTTTCAATGATTTCGCGGCGTGTGTTCTCTGTAATAATAGTCTGTTTGGTTAGACTGATCTTGGTAAGAATATCTTCTTCTTCTGTTTTGCGAATTCCTGTAAACTTGTAATTACCAAGTCGGGGTCTTTCCTGAATGTTGATCTCAACCCATACTTTATCGTCCTCCAACTTGGTTACAAAAACCTGAGCGCCGGAGAATAATTTTTGTCTCCAAAGATTACTGATGGCTTTTCCAAAAAGCTCAGCACCCGGGTGAACAAATTTGTCGCCAGGCTGCAGGTTAGCAATAGAATAAACGATCGAGGTATCGAGATAGCGGATACCGGTAATTTTTACCTCCGCAATGGTATACTCTTTTACAATACGAGCCTTTTCCCACTCTAATAAGCGAGGGTCTACCGAAGTAGGCTTGGATGTATCCTGTTTTTCTTGGGCTTGAACGGGACTTGTAAAGCTCAGCGAAACTAGTCCGGCTAGCAGCAGAAAGTGTGGTAAGGAAATTAAACGCATCAGTTTCAATGTGTTATAAAATACCAGCCCTTGGCCGGTCGGCAAATTAAGGCTTAAAATCGAAAGTCTTTGTTAAAGCTGCTCACTGATTTTTCCAAAACGCCTTTCTCTTTGCTGGTAATCCAATAAAGCATCATACAGATTTTGCTTTCTGAAATCTGGCCAACATACTTCTGTGAAGTACAATTCAGCATAAGCCAACTGATAAAGCAGGAAATTGCTGATCCTGTACTCCCCACTGGTTCTGATCATCAGTTCTGGATCAGGAAATGCATGGGTGGAAAGGTGTTCTTCCAAAGTTTGTTCACTTATTTGGGATGAGTTTAGGCCTCCTTCTTCAACAGAACGAGCAATTCGACGAACAGCCTCCACTAATTCCCAACGACCGCTGTAACTAAGCGCCATCACCAGATTCAATCCGGTATTTGATGCAGTCATTTCCAAGGCCTCCTGCAATTCGATGCGGGCAAATTCTGGCAACATGCTCAAATCACCAATCACATGTAAACGGATATTGTTCTTATTAAGTGTTGGAACCTCTTTACGAATAGTAGTGACCAAAAGTTGCATCAGACCTGATACTTCCTCGGCAGGACGATCCCAGTTCTCAGTAGAAAAAGCATACAGTGTCAAATACTCAATCCCCAATTCTGCACAACCTTCCACGATGTCGCGGACACTTTCAACACCATGGAAATGTCCAAACAAGCGATCCTCCCCTTTATCCTTAGCCCAACGACCATTCCCATCCATGATGATGGCGATGTGGCGGGGTAATCGGTCTTTGTCTAATAATGCGGGAAAAGGAGCGGACATAGGCGGTTTCGAATCAGGAGCAAAGTTACCCAATTTAATCAGCAGCCGGGCATTTATAACTAAACAGGTTGAAGCTGAATGTAAGCTGTGCCGTTACAAATTGATCTCGCTGGCGACTTCCATTTCCACGTTGTCGGCCGGGGATCCCAATTGGAGTCCCCAATTCATTGGACCGGTCGCTTAGCAATTGAGCAACTGAAACCCCGCCCGGTGGTTTGGGAAATGCAGCAGGATCCACATAGGTGGTGCTGACATCATCCAAATAATCTGTGGTGGTAAAGCGATGCACTACTTCCAATCCAATATTGTACCGCCCTCCACTGATAGAGTATTTAAACCCACCACCAAAAGGAATGCTCAGGGCTGTGGTGCCATACATTTTTCGATCAGGATACAACGGACTATTTTGCCCTTCGGTTCCGATTGGTAATTCTCTGAAATATACCCGCTCGTTTTGCAAAAAGGTATAGGGATCGTAATTAAAAATTCCTACACCCAGGGTGATATAGGGTGTAAAGTTGTAACCAGGTTCCTGGGGGGCAAATCGAAAAAAATTAAAATCCCCTTGCAATGCTACCTCCCAAACAGAGGAATTAAAACTCAGGTTACGTTGTAGCTGAACTGCGTTTTGTGTATTATAAACATCAGAATATCCCAACTCTGCATAACTCACACCAACTCTTGCCGCAATATAATTGCCCAGATTTTTTTTAAAATAAAAAGTACCGGCTGGTTTGGGTCTATTTAATCGAGTACGGGTATTAAGATCACCAAAATAATGTGCAGATCCAAGTCCTATGCCTACTTCCCCCAAGAGGTAATCCCCTTGTTGCGCTTGTACAGTACCAACTGAAAATGAACAAAGCAGTATCCCAACAAAAGCCCTCCAACAGTTTATCCGCATCATACAATAGAAACGTTTAAAAAAGAGATTTGGTATTGATCAGTTACGCTTATCAAGCCCCCAGGTCAATTTATTGTGGAGGGTTTGCAAGAAATTATTCTCACTCAACCGTAACAGGTTGATCGTAAACTGTTCTTTGCGGATGGCTAGTTGAACATCTTTATGTACAATTTCCCGACGCGCATCCAACGAACAAATCACTTGTTCGCCCCTGCTTTCTACCTCAAAGGAAATGACATGGTCGTCGGGAACTACAATAGGACGAACATTTAAATTATGAGGAGCTACGGGGGTAATAACAAAACTCTGAGAATCCGGGAATACAATAGGCCCATTGCAACTCAGGGAATACCCTGTTGAACCCGTTGGAGTAGCAACAATCAAACCGTCTGCCCAATAGGTATTTAAAAATTCCCCATTGAGATAGGTATGAATTTTTATCATAGAATTAATATCCCGTTTGAGCAAGGTGAACTCATTTAACGCATAAGGAACTTCACCGAATAAAGGAATATTGGCATCGAGATGAATCAGCGTACGATGATCTTCTACATAGGTGCGATTAGCCAGTGAACGAACAGCCAGATCAACTTGCTCTTTACCAATACTGGCTAAAAAACCCAGGCGTCCAAAATTGATCCCCATCACCGCAATTTTTTTATTACGGATCAACGCAATGGTGTCCAGCAAAGTGCCGTCGCCTCCTAAACTGATAATGTGTTCAATGTCCTCTGTAAGCTCTGCTGACTGTGTGAATGTCTTAGCCTGCTCAGACAAGCGCACTTTATCCTTTATTTGCTCATAAAGTGGCTGATAAATAATCGGCTCGATTTGCTGCTGAAAAAGCGCTTCAAAAAAGAGCTGCAGCGGCAAAAGTTGGGCTTCATCAAAAACCCGGCTGTAAATCGCTGCTTTCATGTCAAAAACTGCTGGTGCGGTGCAAAAATAGCCCGTTTTGTCCGAAGTTATTAAAGCTGTACTCTATACGAATGGTTAAATCATATAACGAGAGTATATCTAGTCCAAACCCGGCAGCATGTAAAAACTTGTTTTGCAGAAAATTAAATCCAGGCTCTGGGCTATACACATAACCAGCATTCGAATAAATTTTTCCAAAAACTTTAAAAGGAACCGTACTGAGCGTTGCCCGCTTTCGAATAAAACCGGGTAAAGGAATATTAATGCGAAACAACTCCCGTGCAAAACTGCTTCGGAGATAACCCCCCGCTACTCCATCCACCACATTATATTCAAATCCACTTAAAAAGATTTCTTTATACCCTAAGAAACGTCTGTTGACATAGGGTTGTTTAAAGGGAAGTTTCAATCCCGCATAACTTTCAAGTGTCAAAATGTTTTTCAATCCTACGGGCAACACTTTTTTTGTTTGCCAATGTAACTGCCATAAATTAAAAGTAGGAGTAAAGCCGAGTTTGCTAACGCGAATACGGGTTGCAAATCCTTCTCGTGGATAGGGTATATAATCCATTTTCGCGTAGGTGAATTGATAATACAATTCGGGAAATTGATTCACCGACCCGCGAACGCGGAAATAATCTGGATTAGCACGCAAAACAGTATCCTCTACTTTTTCACGGAAATAAAAAATACCAAAATTGTGTCTTGCAAATAGTTTTTTTCGATATGTCAACTCCCCGCCTACACTTGCAAAAGAGCGAATAAAATCAGGTGTTCTTAAAAAAACCTGTTTGTCTTCAATAGTGTTATAATTAATCTCACGTCCCTTACCGGTACGAGCCGCTAATCGAAAACCCCATTGCATTTTTCGATCGAAGTATGGTTTTTCGTAACTAATCGACAACTCTCTTGTATACCCATTAATGAGCCATAATCGAAGTTTGTCATTATGACCTGTGGTGTTATTGTATAATAATTTTAATCCATAGTTGACCCGTTGCAAGCTGGCTTTCTGATCAATCAACCATTGGTTAATATTACGATCCACTAAGTCAAAAAAAGGAATGGGAAATAAATACCAACGCTCGGCAACTTCAATGGTGATTTCGAGGCAATTCCCTTCAAACTTACTGGCGTAGATACGAACTGAATGAAATAATGCTGTATTCATTATTTGCTGTTCGCCCTGCTTAAATAGATCAATTAATAAGGACAAGGAAAACGACATCCCAGATGTAAAAGGAACTTCACGTAAAATAATATTTGAGCGTGTTTTTTTATTCCCCGCTACTGTAATGGAGGAAATTAGAAAATTACTACTCGTATAGATTTGTTGGGGAGTATATTCAGGTATATAACGACGAACCGAGGCAATTGTATCTATTTGAGGCAGTGAATCAACTTGATTGTCTACTTGCTGGGCATGAATAAATGATAACGAAAACGTAAAAATGAAAGCAAGCAAAAGATATAATTTCCATTGACGCATAAAAAATTACCCGAG
>CAINBK010000281.1:0-2265 GCA_903846615.1 uncultured Bacteroidota bacterium | reverse complement strand
GTATTGAGAAATATATATCAATCAAATCACTTTTTGACTCGTTGATGCCTGTATAGGTATTGTCATCATCTTGCAAAAAATAGATGGTTGCCGCATTACCGAAGGCGCGCAGGGAGTCCAAATTTCCCTCAGTGAACCTTCCTTCCATCCGGATGGAACCAACTTGATTATAAATGCCCGTATCGACCTCGCTAATAATCATACTATTTTCAAAAACTGTTAGCCGATCTGATTTTTTATTCTTTGTGTACAACCAAATAGTATCCCCGGTAATTTGATTTTCCTTAGACCACAATACAGGATCTCTGAAAAGTCTGAAGATGGAGTCTTTGTCTGAATAATATAAGCTATCACATACAGCTTGGAGTGAATCGGAAAAAATCTTCACATGATGAAAGGCCTCCACATATCGAAGTGTCGAATCCTTTTTTGATACAGAAATACGAGTTGTATTTTTTATAAGGCTTGTGTCGTTTTTCACAGCTTTTGGTTGCATGGCTGTAAAAATGGTGTCTGCAGTTAAATAAAGAGAGTCTTTCTCTTGTTTGAAAATTAAAAGAGGTTTTCCAGTGGCCAGCATCCTTTCCTCTTTATCCTGTCGGAAAAGTTGACCGGTTACGAGGGTAGTTCCCTGAGCAGTGTCAACTACTACCACATTGCCAATGGCCTGTGATGTTCCTGTGCTATCGTCAAATGCAATACGATCTCCTGTAATAGTTGTGGATCCATCAATGATGGTTGGTCGTTGGCTGAATTCTGCTTTTCCTCCTTTATAAAAACCGTCTTTTGTTTCTATTCTTCGGCCACTGCTGTCAATTATGGTTGTTTTTGCAATGAACCGGTTAGTCTGCGTGGCTGTATTATATAGTAAAGAGTCTGTGGTAATCTTGTAACCGGGGTCATTCAGTTTGACATCGTTTTTAAAATAAATCTCTTTAAGAGAGGCGTAATAATATCCTTCTTTGCTTGTTAAGGTAGTTTTTTTATTTACCACCTTTCCGCCATTCGTGTAGATTCCAATATCAGTGTTAAGGTTGTACTCTAACGAAGGAGTGGAGAGTACGGCTTTTCGATCGCTGAGGGTAACTCCGCCATCTAAGTAGGCAATTTTTTTATCAATTTGATACAATAAGTGTCGTGCGTTGACTTGAATACTGTCGCCGTCTTTTATTTGTATGTTACGCCAAGCTTCAAAAATATTTTCGCTGTTACTTAAAACACAGCTGTCACAGTTAAAAAGTGCTTTCCCTTGACGCAAACGCACATGTCCAGCCAAGATCTGAATACTCGTGGTGTCATCAACCTTTAATAGGGTAAGTCGGTCAGATCCCAATATTTCAACTTTGTTAGTGTCTTGTTGAATGGAAATTGTATCAATTGCAATTCTATTTTCCTGTCCTTCCAATGATAAAACGGCAATTAGCAAGAAGCAGGAAATGAATATAACACGGTAAAAATGCGTGCGCATGATTATTTTCTTGGAAGCGTATCCTTGAGGGTAGGAGAATTCAATGGAGTTGATTTATCCTTTTTTCCAAAAACAGAAAAACTCACATATCTTTTTGGGTGTGTTCTCAAATCATCCAATAGGATTTCGGTACTCAGTAATGTTTGTTCAAGTTGGCTGTACAATTGCCTGTCTTTAAGCAGGGCTCCAGCCGTGCCTTCTCCTTTTTGTAAAGACGTTGTTATACCTCTTAGATTTTCTATGACTATCGCTAGTGTATCTATTGTGCTCTTTAAAGGGAGGGAGGCTAAGGTTGAAGTGAATTTAGAAGCATTGTCTGCTGTTTGATTGATTGCATCAGCACTCTTGTTCAGTCGCTTAGTTAAGCCAGCCAGGTTTTCTAATGATTGGTCTATTGGTCCATTTTCCTGCAAATAATTGCTTAATGCAGTGCTTACTAAATTCAAATTGGATATGGTTTCACGAAGATTTTGTCTGGTACTGGTGTTTAATACATCATTGACACTTCCTAGTGTTTTCTTGAGTGAGTCAAGTATTCCCCGAACACTACTTATTGCGGGATCAAGTTGTGCTTTTACATCACCTAATAAACCTGATTCCATCCGAGTTTCAATTGTGTCGCCATCCTGCATCATGTTTGATTCATTTCCTCTCTCAATTACTATAAAAGAGGATCCAACCAAGCTGGAAGAAATATAAGCCACGGAATTTTTAGGAATATTTATGTCTCGAGTTAAATTGATTGTAACAACAATGGCACTTACATTTTTATCTTTTTCTTGTTTTTGATAAACAGT
>CAINBK010000280.1:0-18597 GCA_903846615.1 uncultured Bacteroidota bacterium | reverse complement strand
CGATGTTTGAAGCCCCAGCGGGTTTTTGAGGAATTCGGTCTTCAGCGAGCTGGGCACGACGGCGTGCACGACTTCGGGCTTTGCCTGGGCGAAGGCGGCGAGAAAGGCGGGCAGCACCATGGCAAGGACTGAAATTGTTATCAGGATTTTGTGTGTTTTGATCTTGTACATTTTTTATTGCTTATTGTGATTTCCCATTTACCGGCGGAAAGTTCAAATTCGTTCTTCATGGTAGGTTTGCCACTAAGTCCAACATAGGCATTGTCGCCAAAAACGTTGTTCTTTATTGTACAATCCAAGACTCTTCCAGAAATGTATTGTCACCATCATAAAAGGTAATTTTACCAATCTTCATTACTCCCTGACAGCAAGATAGAAGCCCTCCAATATAAGCGCCCCTGTCTTCATCGGAAGAGGTGTCAAAATATACCTGGAGGTTGAATGCTGAGCATTAATAATTAACACTAGAAATAGTAAAAATATTACTGTTGCTAATTTTTTCATTTTTATTCGTTTTTTTCGATTTACAATAATATTTACCTTGCAACAAATTGGAATAGTCCCGATTTTACTGAAAAACAGTTATAGCCTTGCTCTA
Organism: uncultured Bacteroidota bacterium; assembly: GCA_903846615.1. GTDB lineage: Bacteria > Bacteroidota > Bacteroidia > Chitinophagales > Chitinophagaceae > JJ008. Next base: position 17,999 of record CAINBK010000280.1, on the reverse strand, counting down.
TACCATTAAATGAGGCTTGAAGATTTTTCTTTGGTTTTATATTAAAAATATTTTTCCCAGCTATATCAATAACTTTATATTTGTCGGGAATACAAATAATGGCACTGCATCCATCAGGTACTTTCACATCAAGTTTATAAGAGGAGACTGTCTCTTCTATTTTTACATGTATTTCGCCTGATACGGTTTGGTTGCCTGTTTCGGCATATTTTAGGCCACCAAGCATGGGTTTCACCTTAAACGTTTTCCAGGCAGCTGTCAACGGCGAAAGACCACATACGTATTGGCTCAGAATGGTTAGTCCGCCTCCGCTCCATGCATGATTGGAGGATCCACCTCCGAAGCCATCTGGTCCAATACCCCAGCCTTCGTACAAGGTCGTGCTTACGGTATCATTAACCATTTTCGAAAAACGTTCTTTTAAACGATCCAAACCATAAACCCCATATCCCATTTTGAATAAGGCTTCAACAACATATTTTTCCATATATGGACTCGCATATTTTTTTGTTTGAAGTATATTGTAGATAATGGGATATTTTTCTGCATCAGCGAGTCCGGCTACAACCGCCAGTGACTGCAAACGATCGTCGGTATCATCTTTATATCCAGCAGAACGGTACTCCCTTCCATTCCATAATTGCTCATTAAAGGCTTTTCTTAATAATACCATTGAAGCCTCCGTTTTCAACACTTCGCTGGTGTTGCCCAACAGCTCTGACATATTGCGATATGATTTTAGGGCTAAATAATACCATGCATTGTAAAGCCCCTGCTTATCGATGTTAGTACCCCAGTCACCCCAATACCAGTCTCCTTCACGATGCACCAATATGCCGTTTTTGTCCAGTTGCCAGACATTGAGGTAACGTTTAACACCATCGTAGACCTTTTTTATGGTTTCCTTATCCCCAGTGTTTAGATAATAGTTCCAAAATCCGTAATAACCTATGCTGGCCAACATCTGTTCGGGCAATTCCACATTCCAGTTACCGGCTGGTATGGGGGAAAAAATTACTCCATCTTCTCGTTGCCAGTTAATCAATTCCAGCATGCCTTTTTTTGTTATTGAGGCAGATGATGGAGACAAGGCATAAAAAGACTCCCCGCTTTCGTTGACCATATCTCCCCACCATTGGCTGCGTTCCCTGTCGGGGCAATCCATATAAGTGTCGCGCATGGTTACATACAATGTTCTCAATGCTTTTTTCCATAATTTATTATAGAAAGCGTCATTGCAGGAAAAGCTACCTGTGAATTCGGTATTGAAACCTGTTTCTCTGTATTTTAAGTCCAACACCTTAACCCCTTTCGGAAAATAATAGCATACCTGGTGTCCATTCATCCAACCAAGAGACTCATATTCCTGAATGCCTTCACTGGTCACATATTCAGCCCTCACATTTTGGGGACCACCACCAAAATAATGGTCAGTGCGTATGCCAATTTCCATACCTGATTTCGACTCTATTCTAAAATAAGGGGTTATTTGGGCGTTGTAAGGTAGTCTGCAAACAATTGTATCTCCTTTACTAATGAAGGGTAGAGTTGGCATTGTCACATACTCTTTCATTCCATAGTCTTTCCATAAAGGAGTCGGACGTTTTACCAGGTTGTTCCAGGGTGACGATTCGGCACCTCCTACCACGATTGCATTTTTAAAGTCATTCTTTTTTGCTTCAGGCTTTACCCATTCGAAATTTCCTTTTCTGGCATCAAACCTGATATTCGACTCTGGTAAACGAAAATTAGGATAAAGGCTGTTTGTTTGTTCAAATCCATTGTCCAAACGGGACAACCAACTCTTGTCACTTTTTATACCTAACTCTTCGCACTGAAAAACAAGTCCTGCTTGACCGCTGCTTTTATGTGAAAAACCTTCCTTGCCAAAATACCAGACCAAAACAGCAATCGTATTTTTACCGGGTTTCAGATTTGGAGCTAAATCAACTTCGTCGTAATAAGTATCACGTGGAGTTGGTCCTCTTTTAAGCTGACCCTCAAAAACTACCAATTCTCCATTTATCCACAACCAATACTTTGAATCGCAGGCTATCTTTGCCACCGCTTTTGACGGAACACTTGATATTTCCACAGTTTTCACAAAGTCAATCCACGTATTGGTTTGATTTTGATTATTATAGTCTGTAATCCTGAGGGCATTCCAGTGCTCCTGCGCACTCAATGATTGAACTATAAACAGCAGGGAGATAAATAACTGAATCGGCTTCATATCTTCAATTAATTTGAGTTCTTTTTATGAAATGAATTGAAATTAATACCTAACATATGCATGTCTTACTTATTATCAATTGATATATTATCGGAATGCTTGACTATATAGCGGTCTTGCCCTATCCTTGCAGGTAGATATTCATTATTTTTAGAAATTTTGTTGTCTTTCCATATTAGGCCATCCACCCCGTAAACATTGAGCAGGCTGGCATCATCAAAAATCCGGAAGGTGTTGCCTGTAATGGTAATGTTTTTATTATACCTGCTGGTCTCAAATCCCTCACTGATTCCGGCTGCAACATCAATCACAGCTTTACCCCAAACCCCGAAAAGGCAGTTATCGAATGTATTGTTGCGGATGATGCAATTGCGAACACCACCCTGCTCAAACCAGAAGTGTGCATCACCTTCAAATAAAAGGGCTGCCCCCGGTGTATGGAAATAATTATTCTCTACAATGGTTTCTCCCCGGCAATTCAGAAGCATCCCCCTGGCGCGGTTATTCCTGATGATATTATCGTGTATATGTATCCTGGGGTAATCGAGTATTTCAGCCACTGCATCACCGGTTATCAATTCAGCCGGCAGATTTTTATATAAAGTTACTCTTGTGTATTCTTTGTTTAACCGCTGTATATCTTTTACTAAAAGGGTATCATAGGTTATCAGACTTGTCCCATGAACTAATTCAAGTTTCATTCCTTTTCTGATGAAATCAAAACCATATTGCTGGTCATGCACGAGTTTTACAACAATCTCATTGGGCGCAGGATGATCGGTTATCTGAACATAAATTCCATGAATATTGGTAGCATCGTCCATTTGATTTTCAAACAAATTATTTGAAAGGGTTATCTGCCCTGTACAGTTCACAAAATGGGTGGCATCGGCAGTGGCACTGATCATCCGGCCCCTGGCAGGGGTTACCTTGCAATGGTCAACCGTAATGTTGCGGGAGCGCTGGCCGATGATCCCCATGCCTCCGCAGTGATAAATAGTCACCCTGTTGAATAAGACATCCGAACAATCTGAAACAATAAAACCCGGATATTTACGGTTCATGTAGAAAAAAGTCAGGGTGTTTCCCACAGTAGCTTTCAGCTGCTTTTTAAAGATCCGAACTTTTCTTCCTCCCAGGCTTTCAGCAATCAGAGGTGTTCCTGAAAAGCCATAGTCTTTCACCATATAGGCTGTTTCACGTTTATTGGTGCCAAATTCAAGCATGCCCCAATAATCATATATTTCCGTAGTTTTTAAAGTGGTCTGCACGTTGGACGACTTTGGAAAGTCAGTAAACTGAAGCAGTCCGTTGAAAATGCGATAGGGGAAATTTTCCGGTATTTCAAGGTCAAGGCCATCTTCCCTTACTGCTGTTACCAGTGCTTCGGAATGGAAGGTCCGGTGAAAATCAATTGAGAAATTTTTCAGTACCACATTCTTTGAATCCTGCAAGACGAATGGATTGACGAAGCCATGAAAAATGAATTCGGAACCCTGGCCGTCAATGGTAATGTTTTCAAGGTTGAACAGCGGGAATATGATGCGTTTCAGGCCTTCGTCGTTGTTACTGATAAAACAGTACTTATCAATCCCGAAATCACCATAAAAATGGTAGGTGCCTTTTGGAAAGACCAGTTCAGTGCTTTTGTGTTTTTTGCAGGCGCCCAGGGCTTTAATCACAGCCGGCGTGCAGTCAGCATCGCCAGCTTTACCGCCAAAGTCAGTAATGGAAACTATCACCTTGGGGGATTGACAGAAAACCAGGGTTGGGATAACTAAAAAAAGAATAAAAGAAAAAAGTTGTTTCATTTGAATTGATTTATGAATTAGGGGGTGGTGGGGCAAGACTGCTTGCGGATTTCTTCGATACTCGAAAGAGCGAAGCGTCTGCGTGTGCAGCTCTTCACGGTGGCTTCCTCGATCTTGCCGGTTTTGGAGATGAAGAAACGCAGGCGCGCGCAGGTCGGGAAAAGCAGCCGGCCACTTGCATCGGATGCCAGCGTGACTTTCTGGCCGATATTCTGGAGTACCATAATCGGCGAATAATACACGGCAATTCCGTCGTCGCCGGTGGAGTTAGTTTCACAATCTTCGATACTCAGGCCGACTGTGATGCCACTGAAATTGAAACCGGCGCCCACGGAGGAAAACAGCCAAGCTTCAGTTGCACCGGCAGGCTTGGCTCCTTTCGTTTTCATTTCTTGTTTTTTAGTTATCCTTGTTTTTTCAAAAAGTTCATTTTTCAATTTTCATTATCAGCTGCTTAACGTCCATCAGTGCCAGCAGTAAGGTGATGAGAATGATGTTGAGTGTGAGTCTCATGGTATCCATTCCAATTGGCTATTTCGAATTCTTCGCAGCTCGCGCATCAATCTCGCTGATTTTGAAGCGTACGCTAACGACCGAATACTTACGCGCGTCGTTCCAATACTTGCCGTAGGTGGTGGCGATGATAGTTCCATCCGGGAGTTGATGGATGCCCGGATAACCACAATCCGAGTAGGCGTGTAGAAGTTTCACATGATACTGCCCGGTGTGGCCCTGCTTGATATCGTTATAGGTGCCGATCCATGCAGCAAACTTGTCACGTGACGGCGATCCGGGAGCATAGTCACGGAAGACAATGACGAGGCGTCCATCGGGCAATTGGATTCCCTGATGGCGGTCGCCGGTCAGGCCCCAGGGGGTATCCATGGGAGTGCTCCAGGTTTTGCCCTCGTCCTTGCTGAACATGACCATGCTGGTTCCTGTGCGCTGGTTGTCGCGCATGATGGTGCACAGTTCGCTGCCATCCGGGGAACGGAAGACATACGGCTCGCAGAGGTCTTTGCCTTTCACATAACCGGCGACGACGGGATCCGACCAGGTGAAGCCGCCATCGCGGGTAATGGATTGGACAACCTCCAGATCGCTCTGATTTTTTGTCGGGTCTTTGCCCCGGTGAAACTCTCCCAGGTAGGAACCGTCCTTCAGGCGGACGATGCTGGAAAACGCCATGACATTCCGGAACCGCGAATCTCCGGGAGGACTCAGTGGCATTTCCTCAGTCCATGTTTTTCCACCATCCTCACTGAGGAGGCGCGGAATCCAGCCTCTTTTGTTGGGGGAATCTTCTGGGGCTTTGGACGAGAGCGCGCTGAAGACCCAGAGGCGCTCCTTGCCCCGGGGATCCACCAAGCGGTAAATGGACGGACAATTGATGTGGTTGGCGAAGTTGGAAGGAAGCGTGTGGTCGAGCCGGGTCCAGGTCAGGCCGCCATCATCACTCCGCGCCATGGGTCCGCATCCTGCACCGTGACCCTTTGTCCACACGGCAAACATCGTCTTGTTATCACCCATGAGGACCGTTGTAGGGTGTCCCCCGGCGATTTCCTCCGTGCCTTGCAGCAGGAAAACCTGGCGGTTGGTTTCGCCGGAGATATCAAACCACTTCAAGGCCGCCTGCTGGGTCTTCCACGACTTCAGTTTGGTGGCCGATTCTTTCGCACTGCTGGCCGCCAACTCGCCGCCCACGACATCCCCTTCCAACGTTAACGATTGAATTCGCACCACGGCCTGGTCCGGCCTGAGCGCAATGCTCGTGATTTCTGCAGCCACATCGGGAATCTCAAGTATCTTTTCGCCATCAATCGTGATCAAAAGCGATGCCTTGCCGTTGCCCGGATTCCAGCGCCGGATTTCCAGATCAAACGCTTTTCCAGCGGCGACCGATGCCGGGGCGTGGGAGTTCCATTGGACTTGTTTCCTCAGCACAGGACCGAAGAGGAGCCCCTCAAGCCCAATATTTCCGCCGTCGAATGCGAATGAATTCACACCGTTAAAAATGATGGCCGGCTTCACGCCGCCGGCCTTTTCAATGGCCATACGGGCCTTAAGGGTAAACTCGCCGTCCAGCCTGGCTTTGACGAAGAACGTCAAGCCCTCGCCCTTGAGTAGGAGCTGGCCGTCTTTCGTTTCAAAGACGTATCCGGGGTCGGGAGGGAAAAGGTTCACGGCCTTGCCTGCCTTTACAATGGTAACTGACTGTGCCGATACAGCAGTCACAAATAAGGACAATAGTAATACCCAGACCAACCTGTTGATCTTATTCAATTTTACCATAATAGATTTTGAAGGGATATTCTTTCAACTTTAGCTAAAGGAGTATTAGTGCCCGAAGATTTCAGGTACTAATACTCTATACAATCTATCCTGTATTAGGATATTAAGAACGATGGATTTTTTCAAAGCTCAAACTAGTCTTAGTAAACGCTTTTTTTGTTTAGTTTACTTATCCTTGATGCACCGGATGCTTGCCCCGCTGGTCTTCACTATGCTCAACCTTAAGACTTTTACATTGTCATAGTAGAGGTTGCGGCTCCAACCATTGGCTGCAGTGGCTTGTGCAGCTTCCCAATAATAACTCTGGGCTCCGGCAAATTTTGAAATACCCCCATACCGCACGCCTCCGGGAAGAGCTGAAAAACCACTTTCATTAGTGGCAATATTGGGAGAAAACCAGTTTTTGGCTCCCCATTCTTTCAGTCTTTCACCGGCATAATTTGCACCCCCGAGCCGATTACACAGCGTATCATATTCCACCGATGTGGGTATATGCCATCCCTGAGGTGCCAGTCCACGGGTATCGTTTACAGCATGCCAATTGTATAACAGTCCGTATTGGGCAGCTTTCCCGGCTGCCCTCACATCGTCGCTGTTATAAATATTGGCATTCGCGCTGTTGTAACTGCAGTAAGCGCCTTCAGTCCGGGTGACCCATCCGGCACTGTCTGCAACATTCACGACGGCTTCCCCGTTCCGGTATTTTGTCACTTTCAGGTCCTCCATCATCCATACTTGGCTACCGATGGTAATGTAATGGTATTCATTACCTTCAATATCTTTTACTGTCCCTTCAGCAGCCGGTGGAACCGGGCCTGTTTCTTCCTCTTTCTTGCAGGAAAAGCAAAGGGTTAATAATCCCAGGGCTAGCACCGGGAGAATCCATTTATTACTGTTTCTTTTCATTTTTTCAAATTTTGAACTTTTTCTTTTAATAAAATATACAGGTACCTCAGGGTTAATTATCTGATTAAATCACTAAAGTCCCAGTAATCATAACTAAACTAATAAAACTGAACTGCCATCCTGTTCGATTGAGAAATTCATCCATTATGCCTACCATCCGGGATTCTGCTTGCAGAGAGGATTCCTGTTGATCTCATCACTTGGAACAGGATAGAGCTCCAACTTAGGATCATAGGACACATTAAAGAAACTTACCCACCAGAAACCTCTTTTAAATGTCTCTTCAACCTTTCCGAACCGCCGCAAATCGTAAATACCATGAAATTCGCATACAAATTCCATCTGTCGCTCTTCAAAAATATAATCGTCCAGGGTTTTCTTCGTCCAGGCAGCTGTTCGGTTTACCGGGGTGGCTTTTGCCCTTTTCCTGATAACATCGATGTTGTCAAACACCAGTGTATTGGGACCGTTGAGCAGGTTTTCCGTTTCAGCCAGCATCATGTAGGCATCTGCCAGGCGGTAGATGATAATATCAGGACCCTGGTCGCAACACTGGTTGCTTCCGGGATCAATGTACTTGCGTGTAGCGATACCGTATTGTGTGGCATTGGTCGCAGTAGGATTGTAAGTTGTCGATGGAACATTATTCGCCATCCATACGATCGGAGTATTCCCGGCGCCTCGTCTCTGGTAGGAAGAAATAAAGCTGACATCCTTCCTTTCATCCGTAGGGCCATATTTGTCAAAAAGTTGTCCCAGGTAACCTATACCATGACCTCCTCCTGTGCTATAATTTGTAAAGTAACTGCTTTGTGGGGCACAACCAAAGGCAAACTGAGTGCCGTGTCCGGTAACCTCCCGGGCTTGCTGGACCGAAAAGATCAGTTCTTTGTTCAGCTCCTTCGACGGATCGAATCCGAGCAGGTCTTCCGTGAGAGGAAACACATCCTTGAAACGCGGTAAAATGGTATATCCGTATGCTGCCTGGTTATTGATCACATCCTCCAGATATTGTTTGGCCAATGGAAGCTTTGATAAATCATTTATAGGATTCCTTGCCATGGTGAGGTAAACTTTACCCAGCAGAAAAGGAGCTGCTCCGCGTTTCACCCTGCCGTCAGTTCTGGATAAAAGCAGGTATTTCGCTGCATACTCCAAGTCGGGAATAATAATCTTGTTATAAATCTCGACTGCCGGAGTTCTCGGCATGCTTATCTGGTCGGCCAGTTCAAAAGGTTCGGTGATAGCCACCCAGTCACCAAAAAGCCTGACCAGGTTAAAATAGGTATAGGCACGTATCCAGCGGGCTTCGGCCACCAGTGCATTGCGTTTAACCGAGTCCATGGGGACATTTGGAACATACTTGATCGCCCAGTTACAGCGGTTAATGACATCGCACCTGATTTGGACATAAGCATTAACACCTGCATCTGTATAATTGAATTGTCCGGTACGATATCTCATGGCACCAGAAGCAGCTTGTTTGTTAGTTCCATACATGCCTGGACATTCCTCCAGGTTCCATGAATAAACAGGCCAGGCGTTGTTGCTGGCAAGCCCCTGGTAAATACCGGCTACCCCTGCTTCAGCATCCTGTTCGCTTTTATAGAAACTGGCCTTGGTTATTGAAGAATAGGGTGTTTCCTCCAGTTTGAGACAGGAAGAAAATCCCGCAAAAAGTGCCAGTATTGTAATTTGTATTGTGATTGATTTCATACTAATAAATTTTTTAATAATTTACAAACCTAATTTAATACCGAAGGTGTACGTCCGTGTTTTAGGATAACTGAAAAAGTCCACTCCCAATGCATCATTCCGGTTGCCGAAAAGGTTTACCTCGGGGTCCATCCCGCTGTAATGGGTGAGGGTAACAAGGTTCAATCCGGTTACATAAAGTTCAAGCGACCTGATAGTGCTGGTTGTTTTGAATGGTACCGAATACCTTAGGGAGAGGTTTTTCAGACGAGCGTAGGAGCCATCTTCCACATAAGTGTTTGCTGCCTTAAATGAACCATGGCTGTTGTAGTAAGGGTATCTCGGATCATTGATCTGATTTTGCGGTGTCCAGTGGTTTAACCACCAATCCTCAGTGTTGTTACTTACAATATATCCGGTTCCAATGTAGACTTTTGAAACATTGAAAACATCGCCGCCAACGGAGCCCTGCCAGAACATATTAAGTGAAAACCGCTTCCAGGTGAAATCGTTATTAAAGCCGAATGTAAAATCAGGGTTAGGATCACCGATAAAGGTCCTGTCTGAAGAATTAATAAGCCCATCCTTGTTCTGGTCTGTCCATTTCTGCCAGCCAATAATATTGGTATTCCAGGCTACGGGAAACAGGGGTTGGTTCAGAACATTGTAATCGTGATAATTGTTCAGTCCGTTGTGCTTGTATCCGTAAAACACACTGTAAGGCTTTCCCACGAATTGTCCCGTCACGTTTTCATTGATCCAACCGTTGTCTACTTTAGGCCCGGGGACATTGTTCAGCCCTCCCAGGTCAAGTATTATATTCCGGTTGCGCGAATAGTTCAGATTCGTGCTCCATGTAAAATTTTTAGTTTTAATTAGGTCACCGGAAAGTGTGATTTCAATACCTTTGTTCTCCAGAGAGCCTCTATTCATGGTAATAGAGGAAATACCTGCGTGCAGCGGAAGCGAGAAAGGCAATAATAAGTCGCGGGTGGTCTTTTTATAATAATCAAAGGTGAGCCCCAGCCTGCCTTTTAATATTTTCAGGTCAAAGCCGCTGTTCAATTGCTTCGTTGTTTCCCATTTAAGATCAGGATTCCCTGCCACCAGTGGCCTAACCCCGAAAATTTCGGCACTTCGGTTCAGGTAATTACTGAATGAAAACTGGGGGATGGATTCATAGGGCTGTATGGCCTGGCTACCGGTTAAACCATAACCAATCCTGAGTTTAAGTTCTGAAATAAGTTTTATTTTTTTCATAAACGACTCCTGATCCACCCTCCAGGCCACCGCTGCAGCCGGGAAGAAAGCGTACTTGTTGTTTTGGGTGAATACGCTGGATCCATCGCTCCTGCCTGACAAGGAAAGGATGTATCTGGAGGCATAATCGTAACTGCCCCTGAAAAAAGATGACTGGAGTGTCCTGTCGGTGCGGTTATAGGGATAACTGTTTACTCTCAGTCCGCCTCCTAATCCATAGATACCCAATCCATCGGAAAGAAAACCTGTCACATTTTCAGTTGTGCTTTTATTTGTAGTAGTCTGATAAGATGTTCCAAGAACCAGCCCCATATAGTGTTTACTGATCTTTTTGGTATAGGTACCAAAGGCTTCAACAAGATAATTGGATGCTGAACTATTAAAAAGGGAGGCAGAACCATTGGTTAGCTGACCGGAAGCGGTTTTCCTTCCCCAGTAAATCTCCCTGTTACTGAGACTGTAATTGGCACCCCCTCGGACTGTCAGCTTTAAATCTTTAAAAAGACTATAGTCAAGCGACGTATTGGCATTAAATGTTTTCTGGTCGCTTTTATCATACTGGTTTTTAATATTCATGATGGGATTTGTTAGCTGATTAACCAATGTAAAATAATCACCGGTAGACAGGGGCTCTTGTTCAAAAGATTCAGCCTCAGGAACCAGCGGAGATGACCGCAAAGCATTTAAAATGGCTGAAGGACTGCCGGCAGTTCCGTTTGATGCAGAAGCGTAATTAGAATTTGTCTGGCTGAAACTTAAATTAGTGGTGAGCCACAGTTTTTGTGTCAGTTTAATGTTGAGGTTTGACCTCAGGGTTCCACGTTTAAATCCGGAACCAATGAGTATTCCGTCAATGTTGGAAAAAGAACCGGAAACCGCGTATTTCGTGTCCTTGACGCCTCCGGACATGGACAGGTTGTAGTTTGTACCCATTGACCGTTGTGAAATACGGTCGACCCATCGGTTGGTTATTGCGGAATCTTTATTATAACTTGTACCATTAAACATGTTGTAAAATTCAGCATATTGGCGGCCGTCCATCATTTTGGGGAATTTCGGCATTGCATTAATATAGCTTTCTACTGAAAAATCAACCTTGGTTTTGCCTGCTGTTCCCTGCTTGGTTGTGATCAGGATCACTCCGTTTGCACCCCGGGAACCATAAATTGCCGTTGCCGATGCATCTTTCAACACTTCCACAGAGGCAACGTCGTCCTTGTTAATAAAGGAGAGAGGACTGCCGTCGGCACTTCCCACCAGCGAAGTGGTGGTTGTTGAGAACAAGGGGAAGCCATCCACCACAATCAGAGGCTGGTTGTCGCCGGAGATTGAGTTATTCCCCCGTATCCTGATCCTTACCTGGCTGTTTGGTTCACCACTGGTTGCTGATATATCCAACCCTGCCGCCCTTCCCTGCAGCGCCATCTCCATGGTTGGTACATTGATCTTGCTCATATCTTCGGCTGATATTTTACTAATTGAACCGGCTACTTTACGGGCATCCTGGGTTCCGTAACCAACTACTACTATCTGATCGCTTATTGCAATAGCAGGCTTTAGTTGCACTGAAATAGTTGTCTGGTTGCTAATTTTTATAGTCGTATTTTCAAACCCAATATAAGAAATTATCAAGGTTGAATTGGGTTCAGCATTAATGGAGAAATTGCCATTTGCATCTGTCTTGGTACCTTTTCCGGTGACTTTTACCATGATGGTAGCACCTGCCAGCGGCTGCCCTTTGTCATCTGTAACTTTTCCAGTTATTGGAGGGGGCGCTAAAAATGCTGAATCAAATACAGTAGATTTAAACGGCAAGGTTGAATAGGGTTTCACCGAGATTCTACCATTAGCAATTGAGTAGGTAACTGATTTATTATTTAAGCAGATGCCAAGCACCTGTTCAACCGGCATATCACGAACATTCAATGTAATTTTGCCCACTTTTTCCAATAGCACTTCATCTATCAGAACATTGAGTCCGGTTTGTTTTTGAATTTCTAGAAACACATTTTTTACATGTGTATTTTTTAAGTTCAGAGACAGGGTTTGTCCCGAACTTCGGGCCGTTACCTGTAAGAAGGCGAAAGTCAATAAGAAGGCTGTTAATTTCATAACCCTGAAGATTTTAAGGGTTGATCCGTTTTTGTAGCTGCAAAAACGGAGAATAGCAGTTAATTGCATAGATTTGCATTGTTTAGTAATTGTAATAAGAATACCTAAGAGTTTTGTTTTTATAATCTAAACGCCGCCGCTTCGTCTTACTCACGGAGCGGTTTTGTTTTTTTGCTTTTTTATCCTGATTTTACAATCAGTTTTTTTCCTTCTATACGAAAGATGATGTTATTATCCTCTAACAATTCCAATACACTTTTCAGCGTGCTGCTGCGCTTTACAATTCCAAAATAATGTCTGCTTTTTACCGGCCCTTCATAAATTACTTCCACATCGTACCAGCGGGCAAACTGTCGCAGGATTGTTTGTAAATCTGAACTTTCAAAATGAAAAAGGCCGTCTTTCCAAGCAACAATCTCATCTGTATTTACATCTTTGGCCGCTGTTAATTTTCCATTGCTGTATAATTCCGTTTGCTGTCCGGGTTTTAATATTGTATTTGCATTGCCTTTGCTTACTTTAACTGTGCCCTCAATAAGCGTAGTGTTTGTATTTTCTTCATTACCATAGGAATTAATATTAAATTCCGTACCAAGTGCCAGCACCTCCATACCATTGGCTGAAGCAATAAACGGCTGCTGTGGATTCTTGGCAACTTTCACATATACTTCGCCCGTAATTTCTATGCGTCGTTCTTTGCCAGGAAAAGTAACGGGAAAATAAACAGATGATTCGGAGTTGAGCCATACTTTAGAACCATCGGCAAGGGTGAAAGCATACGTTTCCCCTTTATTAGTAGCTATAGTGTTATATACTACTGATTGGGCTCCTTCTTCAGGTTTGTATATCAACTGACCATCTTTATTAATAACAAGCGTGTTTCCCTGTTTTGCTAATTGACCGGCTTCCGCGGTATCGATAATAATTGTGCTGCCATCAGCAAGTGTAAGCCGGGCTTTAAATGAACCAGGGTTTACATCACCGGCAGGCTTTTTTGCAATAGGAGTTTGTTGAGTAGGTTTTTTGTTGCCGGTACTAAGCCAGTAACTATTACCTGCAATGAAAAGCAATATGGCTGCTGCAGCTGCTACACGCCACCAATTAAATTTCTTCTCCTGCCTGATTGGAATTACATTGTAATTGGAACTATTTTTATCAAAAATATGTTGCAGCATTTCATCTGCTTTTTCAGCCGATATTACTATACCATCCCCCCGATATTTTTCCCATGAATCAGCTAAGAGCTGCATGACATAATCCTCATTACCTTCAACGCTGATTAAGTCTGTCAATTCTGTTCTTTCTTCAGCGTTGGCAGTCTTTTCAAAGTATTTTTCAAATAAGTATTTTAGCTTCGCTTGTTCAGAATTCATCAAAATATTTAGAAATTTAATAAAAAAATAATAATCGCCTCTTATATAAAGACTATAATAAAACAAAAAAGGGGGAACGGCTTATTAGAAATTTATAAATATATTTATAAATAACACGGTAATTTCTGGCAAGTTTGAGCGGATAAAGAATGAAATAGCGTTATTGGCCAGTTTTAAATGGGTTTTGACAGATTCTATGGATATACCGAGCCTGTTGGCGATTTCTTTGTAAGCAATCCGTTCATGACGACTGAGCAAGTACACTTCCTTTCGGCGTGGCGGTAGACTATCAATGGCCTGGTCTATGAGGGAATAACGAGCAACTTCAGCAGCATCCACAGCGATGGGTAACGCTGACATATTTTCTTTTTCCCAAATCTGTTTGAGTTTTTGTTCTTTTAATTGCTTTTTTAATACGTCGAAGGCCTTATTGCGGCTGACTACTAACAAAAAATGTTTGAAATTATTAATCTCAGCCAGCGTTTCTCTCACCCTCCAGATATTCATAAATACATCCTGCACAATTTCTTCCGTCAATTCCCTGGATTCAGTAATCCGAAAAACATAACCGGCTAATAGCTGATGCCATTGTAAATAAAGATGTCTGAAAGCGGTTTCATCGCCTTCAGCTACCTGTAGCAGCAGTTCTTTATCGGTGTATGTTGGTGAAGAGTTCGATAGCAAGAGTTAGATTTTCAAAAACAAACATAAACAATAATTACACTACAAAGCAAATATTGCCTATTTTTTTACACTGTATTGTCCCCTAAACAGCTGGACATAATTGTTTAATCAATTAAGTCACTAAATTTAGGAAGTATGTCAAAATCAAGAAAAAGTTTCTCAGTTTCGGAGAAACTGTCAATTATCAATGAAGCAGATCAGTTTGGTGTTAGCCAGACATTGCGTAAACACAATCTTTCCCATACAGTATTTAGCGGGAAAACTCAGTTCACAAAGGATAATGTTCCAGTTGGTGACCACACAGTGAAAGTCCTGCAAATTAATGGCTACCTTTTCAAACCAACCGAAAAGGCTTATTTCATTAAGGTTTTTCAAGGTAAGATCACCACAGCAGCATTTCCAAATTAATTGTTTCGTAGGCTTTTGATTATCAAAGAATAGGGGTATGTAAATACATGTCCCTATTTAATATTATGCAATTTAGGGTGTGTTAAATAGTGAAAACTGCACTTTAAAAGTATTTAGTTTCATATCACTTCTCGTGAATTCACGAGAATCATAGAGAAAACACGTGAAAATGATGAATTTCTCGTGAGTCGACCTATTATACAAGTATTATGCTTTTTCCTGCCCGATTCTATCGTTTTTAAGCTGAATATTTTCCTTTTCTATTTGGCTTGCGTAAATAGAAATCTTCTCCCTCTCTGATTTTGAAATTTCAAGCTCAGACTTGGCAAAATACAAGGCAGATCTAATTTCCCTATTAGTTAATTTTAACCGCTTATTTTCACCAATTGCCTCAGTGTACTTTGGAACTAGGACAACTGCTGCTACTACAGCTACTCCCACTATACATGCGAGAATAATAGTCGAATCTTTAAGCTGCCTATTCTCACCTGCATTGCTCAAAATGCTCATAAGTTGCTGATTATTAGTCATGGAAAGAAATTTTATGTATGTTATTAAATGGATTTGAAACGATTATATAGCTCAAAAAATAACTTGTCAAGATGCCTGAGGGGTCTATTTGATATCTCATACATTCCGTAAGGTCAATATCATAGGTATCAAGTAATTCTGTAGGAACCTGATCACCATGCTTTTTCACCAAAAAATCAATTCTGGATTTGATGGCCTTATTTCGACCATTGTATTCCGCTTGGATTTCCCTTTCAGGTTTGTCATTCTCCCTATGGTACGCAGTTTTACAATCCCTAACCTTGCCATTTTCATCCCAGGTCTTTGGGCAGAATTCGCTGGCCCCATGTGCTTTATCGTGTATAGGAGCATTGCAAAACTTACAGGCCCGCTTCAACAGATAGGAGAATATACCTGTCTTTTCAGTGAACTTTTTTTTCATTCTAATTTATTTTAATTACTTTTAGGTTATATTTTTACAAACTTATAAGTAATGTTTGAAAGAAAAAAAATAAACCTAACAGACTTTTTCAATGCTAAGGGGCAAGATGAAGAGATGAATGATTATTTCATTGCATTACTTGAGATCATAAACGAGCCTAGATTCTATCTAAAGGATATTGGGGTAAGCGGTAAAGTAATGAATGACTGGATTAAATATGCCATTGTTGACGAGACCAAGGAAAAAGGGACATGGAGAAAGTATACGCTGAAGGAGGCGATCTGGATAAAACTGATTGAAGAATTAAGGTTCTTTGGCATACCACTGAAAACCATAAAAAATATCAAGGCAAGCTTTTACGACTTTAATCAAGAATTGATTTCTGAATCAAATTCATACTATGAGAGGAATGCAGGTAAAAACGAAATATACAAATCCATAAATGAGAGTAATAAAATTGTTCAATCGGCTCTCTCAGACAAAGAATTTGGAAAACTAGTTGAATACATAAATCCCTTTTCAACATTAATAGCTTACACGCTATCGGGCAGCATGAACCCAGTATTCATTTATAGCAATGAAAATGAAGGTTTTTTCAATATTGGGGACACTCCGTTAATGAGAGAAGAAGCCGAACAGAAAAAAAAGGAATTCGAGAAAATAATTTCAACTCAATCATTCGTACTAATCAACATAAAGAGTCTTTTAGTTAAGTTCTTTAATGACGAAAAAGAAAGTGTTGACATAAATTACTACCTGGGTCTAATGAATTCAAAAGAAAAACAACTTATCGAACAAATTAGGAGTAGTAACTACTCTAAAATCACAATCACTCTTCAGGAAGGAATGATTGTTTTAACACGCGCTCAGAAAAAAGACAATGATGATATCATCAAGCAACTTGCCAGAATAATGAAGAGAGGCGACTTTGTAGACTTAGAAATTTCAGCGAGAGATGGTAAAATCATAAAAGTTAATCAAACGGAACTCATAAAATAAAGCACTGAAAACCTCAGGCAATTATAAATAAAGAAAACTGTACAGTAGGCGACTGACAGAATTTGCAGATGAGTACATCACATGCAAATCGAAGGCCACGAAAAAAACAAAATTGAAAAAACTGATATTGATACGCTGGCAGAAATCATTGCAATATTTATAATAGAAAACATCCTGAAAGATGAAAAGTCAAACTTTGCAAAAACACCAACTGCTTCAAGATTTTGCCAAGAAACCGAAACAGACAAAATGGAGATCGGGTAACATCATTGTAAACTATACCAGGGTCTCCGACCAATCACAATTTGACAATACATCCCTGGAAACACAGAAAAAAGATGCCATCAGTTATGCTGAGAAGAGAAGCCTGATCATTAAAGCACTTTTTGGAGGTGTTGTCGAGTCGGCAAAAAATGATGAACGAAAAGAGTTCAAGAAAATGCTTGACTTTGTTAAGAAGGATAAAAGCATAAGTGCAATACTGGTATATTCATATGAACGTTTTTCCAGGAGTGAGCATGCTGCTGACCTATCAAGAGAACTTGGCAAAATTGGAGTCAAAGTGCTAAGTGTCATCCAAGAAGTTGATGTTACCTCCGCTGCAGGAAGATTACAGCAGAATATTTTCTATGCATTTGGAAACTACGATAATGAACTCAGAAGAGAAAAGACCACAAGAGGGATGATCGAAAATCTCAGAAATGGTTATTGGGTGGGACCGGTCCCCATTGGCTATACCAACCAAAAAAGAAAAGAGAAAGCCAAATACCATGAATACATTATAAACGATCAAGGACGGATCTTGATTCAAGCATTCAAATGGAAGGCGGAAGGCAACCTAAACAACGTAGAAATTGCAGCCAAGATGAAGAAAATGGGAAGCAACATCAGATACAAGCATCTTCACAGAATATTATCCAATCCATTTTATTGCGGCTATATCACACATGCATTAATACCAGGAGAAATAATCAAGGGAAAGCACACTCCACTTATAAGCGAGAAACTTTTTGAAAAAGCCAATTTTCCAGAAATTGCAAGCAACCATAAAGGAATATCCCGTAAGAGCAAATTCCGGGAACTAGCTCTTAAAAGATTTGTAAAAGAAGCCGAAACAGGTAATTCATTTACCGGGTATATCAAAAAAGGGATATTCTACTATAAAACCAGGGGGAAAGATAGTCCATTAAATATGCGGGCAGACAGGCTGAATGAATTGTTTTCGGCAACACTCTCCGAGTACTGCATCGACAAATCTTTAAGTACGGTACTTG
>CAINBK010000279.1:0-1805 GCA_903846615.1 uncultured Bacteroidota bacterium | reverse complement strand
TTGCCGGTATCACCGAAAAGCATGTATCAGCCATTCCTGATGTATTGAGAATGGCCGGTTATGATGTGCTTGAAAGTGCAGATAGTAAAACAGCTTTTCAATTTGTTTTAGAGGAAGCTCCCGCTTTAATTGTTGCAAAATCAAATCTGCCTCAACTGGATGGGTTGGGGTTCTTGCACATCATTCGAAAGCATCCGCAGTTTGCCTTGACACCCCTGATTTTTTTAGTAGAAACAGAGGGATGGGATGAAGTTAGAAGAATGATGACAGCCGGGGCTGATGATTTTTTGTTTTCAACTTGTACAGACGCAGAGTTGCTTTATGTGGTAGAATCCAGGCTCAAGCGAGCAGCTCTTGTGAGAGATTTTTTAAAACAAACCACTCCCGTTCATGAGGCAGGCTCCCCTTCGCAAGAGCGTCAAGTCATGGAGGAATTATTGAGTGGTAGAAACATGCACCGTTATGGGAAGAGCCAGACAATTTATAGTGAAGGACAGTCTCCCAAATTTCTATACTATATCAAAAATGGAAAAGTTCGCTTGCTGAAAAGTAGCACCGATGGAAAGGACTTGGTAACAGATTTGTGCGGAGAAGGGGACTTTATTGGTCATACTGCTTTAATTCAAAATACACATTATCGAGAATCAGCTGAGTCAATTGATGGTGCTGAGTTGATCTTAGTGCCTCGTGCAGAATTCCAACAATTACTCCGCGGCAATATCAACTTTAGTTATAAAATCAACATCATATTGGCTAATGCGTTAACCAGCAAAAACAGTCACCTGGTTGGTATTGCTTATCATTCCTTGCGTCAAAAAGTTGCAGAAGCGTTGTTATTGGTCAAGAGGAAATATGCGCCGATTCAACAAGATGGTTTTGCTATACAGATGAATCGAGAAGTTTTAGCAAATATAGCTGGAACAGCTAAGGAGTCTTTTATTCGTACGTTAAGTGAATTTAAATCAGAGCAATTGATCGAAGTGGGGGGAGATGGACATATTCGAATTGTCAATGAGAAAAAGCTACAACTTTTGGCGGAGTGAAAAAAAGTGGCGATGCAAAATTTTGCATCGCCGTACCTATTAAAACCAACCCTGCTTGCTTGTGTTCGGTCTGTAAGAATACAAACCCAGAACTAGATCAAAGTACTATCATAAGTGTGTGCTTATAAATGATGGTGGCTATCCCTTCAATGATTATGGTTGCTCTTTTTTTTATCATCAGCTGATTAGTCCTTTGCATTTTTTGTAGCTATTTGCATCTGACCGTTAAATTTAAATCCTGTGCCGGGTGAAGTTTCGATATACATTTTACCATTATAATTGCCAAGAAGTGATTCAATTTGAACCAGGCCAGTGCGCCAGAACCTATTGGAATTATAAAACCCCACTCCATCATCTTGGTAATGAATTAAAACAATATTCGATTCAAGAGAAAGTTGAGCATTTATTGATTTAGCTTTTGCGTGTTGAAGAGAATTCCTTATCAATTCTTTGAATACCTTATATATAATCAGCTTTTGATAATCTTCAATTTGATTAATTGTGGGGTCAATTTCATTGAGGGTAAATACAATTTTTGAAAATTTCCTTGTGTTATCAACTAATTCTTCCAAGGCTCCATCAAGTCCAAATAAATCAAAAGGCGGATTTGAAACCTGCTGGTGGATTTCTATGATTTTTTGAAATGCGTTTGATATTAGTGATTCTACTTTTTCAACAGTTTTATCTACCTGATTAGATTCTACATGCTCAATCTCATGCAAGTAGTTTTTTGCTGCAACTAATAATTGTACAACATCCTCA
>CAINBK010000278.1:0-5853 GCA_903846615.1 uncultured Bacteroidota bacterium | reverse complement strand
ACTTGCCCGCCTTGAGCCACCTGCCAGAATCGAACTGGCGACCTACTGATTACAAATCAGTTGCTCTACCAGCTGAGCTAAGGTGGCCTACTATCCTAGCCAAATGCTGGTGAATTGGCTATACCTGATCGCACGGGGTCAATTTCACTTGATCCGGGCAATAAAGAGCTACCCCAAAAATTTGGGAAGGCAAAGGTAAGGGAATTTGGAAATTGGAAAAATTTTAAGCCGATTTTTTACCCCCGGAATGGCATAAAAAATCAATTGGGACCAAACACCTTATAACTAGGACTGAATACGATCCTTTTTACGCTTCATTTGATTGACCAACGAAGAGAATGCATCTTCAAATGAATTCTCAAAACTCTTGCTGGTTGTTTTTACAAAAAAATCAAAATGGGGAACATGCACACGAATCTCAACTACCTTGTCCTTGATTGCGTGGGCAGGGTTGTCCAATATGAGGAAAACGCAAACGTCCGTTATTCGGCGCTCAAAAGTAGGGAGCTTTTCTACCTTTCTTTTTACCAAATCGATCAGACGGGAATCAGGGGCAAAGTGTACGGACTGAATTTTTAGATTCATAGTCCTAGTAAGGTACTACACGACCACAATCCTTTCCAACGCTTATAGCTAATTTGACAGTTTTTTAACTGCGAGGATGCGCCTTTTTGTGGACCTCTTTCAACTTCTCAATTGTGTTATGCGTATACACCTGTGTTGCGGCCAAACTACTATGTCCTAATAATTCTTTAACTGCATTGAGGTCAGCTCCGTTGTTCAACAAATGTGTTGCAAAGCTGTGTCGCAGTACGTGAGGACTTTTCTTTTGAACAGTTGTTGCCGCAGCTAATATTTGATTCACCAGTTGCCATGCATATCGAGGATACATTTTTTTCCCTTTTTCAGTTAGCAATAAAAAAGGATCCTTTTCTTGGAATCGTTCATTTCGCTGCGCAACATATTCATGTATCAGTTGAATAACATCTGCGTGAAGCGGAAGAATTCTTTCTTTATTCCCCTTCCCCAACACTTTAAGCTGCGCCCGGTTAAGTTCCACTTGTTGATCTTTCAAATTGATCAATTCGCTCAATCGCATTCCTGTGTAATAGAACAAGGTAATCAACAAACGAGTGTTCATCCCTTTCCAATCCTCACTGGTTACAGCGACTAATTCACCTAATGCAACCGCTTCATCCTCTTTAATAAAGACAGGTAATGATTTCCCCATTTTAGGAGATGATATCTGAGTCATAGGACTGGCAGATACTACTCGCGAACGCAATAAAAATTTATAGAAAGACTTTAAAGCAGAAATTTTTCTGATTATACTGCGAGGTGTCACGCCAGCTTCTCGAAGTGAGGCTAACCAACTTCGAATGAAAGAGGGGTTAACCTGGGAAATTGAAGTCACATCCATCTCTTTCGAGAGAAAGCGCGACCAATCACTAAGGTCTTTACTATAGGCGGTTTGCGTATGAACGGAAAGCCTGCGCTCAAATTTCAAATGATCAAGAAAAGTTTTTATTAACTCCTCAATAGCTACCATTTGTTGCATAATTAAAACTACAAAACTTATGAGGTCGGAAATAAAAAACCCGCAGCGTTACTGCGGGTTAATATCGATAGCGGAATAAACTTCATTTAACTTTCAAACTTTCCAGTAGCTAACTGCTGACGATAAATTGCTTTTAACACCTCCCCACGACGCTTTACAGAGGGCTTTGTATAACTCTGGCGCTCACGGAGTTGAATCAGTGTTTTCGACTTTTCGAATTTCTTTTTGTACTTCTTTAGTGCCTTGTCGATGTTTTCGCAATCTTTAGAATCGATAATTAACATAATTGATACCTCCTTTTATGGAGGGGCAAAGTTAGGGGAATTTGGAAATATAAAAAACTACTCAATCTTTTGTCCTTTTAATGCTGTAGAAACGGCCTGATCCATAACCCTTTCTGCATAAGGTCGGCTAGTTTCATTCAACGCCTCCATCCGCTGGTGAATTAAGTCCTTATCCTCCATAGTCAGCGCCAACTGAAGCGCCTGCATGTCGGCTGCAGTGACAGAGAGCTCCTCTGGCGAAAGTAAAGCTGCATACTTGGTCACAAATTTTTCAGTCGTTTGCAATAATTGCTCCCCTTCCGTACGGGCCTCCACTAACGCTCGTTTCTTGATATCATCTTTTGCATGCGTAATACTATCCAAAAGCAAACGTTCTACTTCCTGATCAGTTAATCCATACTGAGGCTTGATTTCAATTTCCTGCTCTACCCCACTCCGAATCTCCTTGGCGCGCACGGTAAGAATTCCATCAGCATTGATTAAAAATGCTACCTCAACTTTTGGCATTCCAGCGGGCATGCCAGGTATACCAGTCAAGTTAAATTCACTCAACTTTCGATTATCTTGGACCATATCACGTTCACCCTGGTACACGGAGATACGCATACTTCCCTGACCATCCTGCTGGGTAGTATATTGCCGAGCCACTCTGAACGGAATCTTGGTATTGCGAGGGATTAATACATCCATTAAACCACCCATGGTCTCTATACCCAAGGATAAGGGTGTAATATCCAATAGCAAAAAATCTTTATTATTTCCGGCTAAGATATCGGCCTGTATTGCTGCCCCTAACGCCACCACTTGATCAGGATCCAGCGCGTCATGAACAGAACGACCAAAAAAAGCGGCCACCTTTTTTTTGATGGCTGGCATACGAGTTGAACCGCCTACCAACACCACTTCATCAATTTGATTGATCGAAAGTTTTGCATCAGCAAGCGCATGCTGACAACTAGCCAATGTTCGTTCTACTAATGGCGCTATAATTTCTTCCAACTGAAATTGATCGAGTGAGAACGAATGACCCCCGACAACAACTTCAGCGTTTGATTGCATAGATAACTGATGCTTCACCTGAACAGCAGCGAGACGGTAGGATTGAACCATTAAAATATCTTCTTTTTTAGGTTGCGCTGATACAGGAATTTGTTTTAACCAAAAATCTACAATAGCCCGATCAATATCATCACCCCCTAGATACGTATCTCCATGTGTTGAAAGAACCTCAAAGACTCCATTATTGATTTGTAAAATAGATACATCAAATGTCCCCCCTCCCAAATCATATACTGCAATTGTTTTGTTTTCATCCGGTGACACACCCAATCCATAAGCCAGACTGGCAGCAGTAGGTTCGTTAATAATACGAAGCACATCAAGACCAGCTAATTTCCCAGCATCTCGTGTAGCCTGCCGTTGCGCATCATTAAAATAAGCAGGAACAGTAATTACAGCTTTTGACACGGGTGTTTTTAGCATGTGTTCCGCCCTGTCCTTTAACTCTCGAAGAATGTAGGAAGAAAGCTCAATGGGAGAATAGAACTGCTGACCAACCTGCACTTTTACTAAACTCTCCTTATCCTCGTCAATTATTTTATAGGTAAAAAGATCCTGACTAGATGAAAGGTCCTTATAAGACTTCCCCATCAGTCGCTTCACTGAAAAAATAGTACGGGAGGGATCCTCTTTTAAAAAAGTCCGAGCTGCTTCACCTACCGTTATTTCACCATGCTGGCCAATATGTAAAATTGAAGGGACCAATGCCAAGCCATTTTGATCTTTTAAAACAACTGGCTTTCGTGTATCGGGATGAACAAGGGCCACTAAACTATTAGTAGTGCCTAAATCTATTCCCACAATTATTTCTGCTTGTTGCAGACTGCCCGTGGCTATATTAATTCCAATTTTTGGCATATGCTAAAATGAGAGAGGGCGCAAAAGTAACACATAAACAATCGTAAAGGTTCACCTGTCTAACGTTGCAGATATACTTTACCTGCTGCAAGTAGTAAGCCATCTCCAATTTTTTTGTAAGGGGTGTTTTCCCCACTAACGCTAGAAGCTACCACCCGGCAATTATACACCCCATTCGCAAGTGCGTGCCCACCTTGGTCAGTTCCGTCCCATTCGAATAAGGCAACAGTTCTTCCAAGTCGAAGTGGGCCTAACGCATCGGCTCGTACCAATCGAACCAGCTGCCCCAACGAGTTGAAAATTTGAAGCTGAACTCCAGTAGGGATATAGTTCCCCCAAAGTGTAAAACTGAATCGCGTTCGGTTACTGAATGGATTTGGATAAAATGATAGACTCAAATCAGGAGCAGTATTGGCAACCTTGAATGTAACACGATAATCCAATAGTCCCGCATTATTACCTGCACGATCTTTTGCACTTACCACCAACTCATACAAACCCATTTCTGAAAGGAAAGGTCTAAACTGAACAAGTGCTTTATTTTGAAGAGTAGTTTGCGAGGGTGCAAAAAATTGCAAAGTATCAGACCGATAGTTAAATCTTCGCAATTGACCACTTGGATAGCGAAGCGTTACCGTAACTAAAGAAGTATCATTTAGCAACATCCATCTAGACTCATCAAGCAAGGATATCAATATGTCAGGCCGCGAAAGTACAGTTTGACCATTGGCAATGTGTTTGCCATCGAATGTTACATCCAATAATGGGGCAATTAGGTCAGGCTTGACATAAACTGATTTGTAGGCAATGTTATTAAAATGATATTGCTCCCGTTGACCAGGTTGTGGATTGACTTCCAACATTAAAATATTAGCTCCAGGACGAGTAGCACTTGGAATACTTCCACCCACCAATACAGTATCACCTGCGATTACTGGACGAGTTTTAGGAATTGAAAATTGTTGAGTCTGGTTGTTAGCACCTGTAATTTGAAGCTGAACTGCTAAACTATCAAAGGCAACCTCGCTTACATTTTGAAAGGCCATTCGAAAGGCAATCGGCTCACCTTGTTCTACGGTATCTTTTGATAAAAGGTATTGGGATGGAGATAAAGCTCCTTCCGGAACTGGCATATATAGCAATTGCCATTTTGATAATTGCCATGGGGTATAATGTGTCGTATCAAGCGATGTTAGTTGAAGTTGTAAATACGGATAACGAGATATATCTACATTATTTAATGAAAGAACAGGCTGATTGGGCGTGATACCCGATTGTAAAAGTGTTGACTGACCTTGTTGATCAAGACCTACAATCGATAATTGAACACTATCACGATTCGGCGTCTCTGCATACCCTTGCCAATGCAGCTCTTGCCATTGACGCGCAGGACCAAACACGGGGGATTTCACTACCCCCAGTGTATCTGTTGTAGAAATAGCTGTTGAGAAAAAAAGCTGATCGTACATCCCATTGCTAAATGCAAAACGAGGCGAAAATTGCTGCGATTGATTTTTTTTATAAACAAATGCAAAGACACGATTTCGATTAAAAGAATCTATTTCTGTAAACCCTTGCTGGTATAAACGATGATAAACTGAATTACCAGCCCCAAGAAACAGTTGATCATTTTTCCAATTAGCAGCATAAGCATTGGAGGGGTAATTAGTCTCCATGATATTACGAACCACCACATAATAACCATCTGGGATACTATCCATAAATCCCACTATCCTTCTTCGCACACCTGTATCCTCAATATTGAATTGAAAATTATAAGCAGCCCCAACTGCCTGTGCAGCCGTTTGTACACATACAGGATCGCTACCAAAGCGACCAGGTTGACCCGGTAAGGCATTCAATAGCGGACGCAGGGTAACTGGATGCACGACCAGAGGAAAGCGAACGAAGCTGGGTAACATACCCGAACATTTCGCTCAAAGGAACCTTGGCCTTGATGACCTGGGCTCCTGCCCTGCTGTCCATACCTTCCAACATACCCCTTCTCCTGTTCAAATCTCCGGTAACGTCTCCCATGTATTGTTCTGGGGTGATCACCTCGATTTTCATGATAGGCTCAAGCAAAACCGGTTT
>CAINBK010000277.1:0-2137 GCA_903846615.1 uncultured Bacteroidota bacterium | reverse complement strand
TGATTTCCTCAGCACGGGAATGTTGTGTGGTAAGATTATGTAAGCCGATTGTTTTTGCGATTGCTTCTACCACTTTTAATTTTTTGGCAATGCTATCTACCAAGTGAAACTCAACTTCCGGAAAAAAAATAGCAAGCGGTAATCCTGGAAAGCCACCGCCCGTTCCAATATCAACTACGGTGCTTCCTTTTGCAAAATTTCCCACTGCAGCAATGCTGAGTGAATGCAAAATATGTCTCTCATAAAGCGCCTCAATATCCTTTCGAGAAATTACATTGATCTTTTCATTCCAATCAGAATACAAGGGCCCCAGTTGTTCAAATTGGTTAATCTGCGCGGTTGTAAATTCTGTAAAATATTGCTGAAGAATAGTCATGCCAGAAGAGGAGGAGTCAAGTACCTGCGTCATTTTAATTCCAGTTTTTTGCAGGCCTTCTCCAGAGGGCAGGGAAGAAGAGTAGATAATAGAAGAACATCCACATATCTAAAAATATAAACCAGGGCCACAGGTCTTTCTCATCTAGTTTTACCATTGCTTTATATAGCACAACAGCCTGTGGCACTAATTTCAATGCAGCAACACCCAGGACCCACTGCCAGTTGGAAAATGCAAGAGCCAATCCCAATAATGGATAAAAAAGAAATTGAGAAATAAAGTATAGACCCAACAAGAATTTGTGAAGCGTTTTATAATACTTGGCAGTTGTGTAATGTCGAGCCTTTTGATTCAACCAACTGCCCCAGGTGGTTTTTGGAATTGATCTTGTGATGGCTTCGCGGTCTATGACTACAGCTGTATTATGTTTGTTGGCGAGTTTGTTTATAAATAAGTCATCGTCTCCACTGGGAATGTGGTTGATTGAGGAGAATCCTTTATTACGTAAGAAAAGGTCTTTTCGATAAGAAAGATTTCGGCCAACTCCCATATAGGGAATACCGGCTAGTGCATAGGATAAATATTGGAGCGCCGTATGAAACGTTTCAAAGCGAATTAATTTATTCAACAATCCTTTTCTTCGGTGATAGCCCCCATACCCTAAGACTATTTCAGTCTCTTCTCCATAGGCCTCTTGCATTTTTTGTATCCAATGTTCACTTGAGGGCACACAATCAGCATCAGTGAGTAATAGAATTTCATGGTTTGCTTCTCTAATCCCGATGGACAAGGGGTATTTTTTTCCGGCAATTAACTTGGCCTCTTGGGTCAGTTCAACAATTTGAAGATTTTTGAACGTTCGTTTTAATTCTTGTAAGATAAATTTAGAATCATCTACAGAGTTATCATTAATAACAACTACCTCTTTGCTGCTGGGGTATTGTTGCACCAGAACGCCTGGGAGATTACGTGCTAAATTCTCATCCTCATCCCTAGCGCAGATTATCACTGAAACAGGTTGTTGGCGTTGGGTAGGCCTTTCTTTCTTTTTAAAAAAAGCAAGCCGACTAAAAAACCAAGTGTAGTAAAATAATTGAATGAGGGCTGCGGCCGAAAACGCGTAGAAAAGTAAATCTCTCCAGTCGATCATCAACATAGCGGCGAAGATAATAAGATACTTGTATCTTGCGCGAACTATGGCGGCCTTACAATTCACATTGGAAAAAACGGATTCGGCTTCTAATGCTCGTGCCGGGCTCATCAAAACCGACCATGGTACTATTGCTACTCCTATTTTTATGCCCGTAGGTACAGTGGGCAGTGTAAAAGCGGTTTCGCAACAGCAATTACGTGATGCGGTGCAGGCCCAAATTATTTTGGGGAATACCTATCATCTTTATCTCCGACCAGGCACCGCTGTTTTGGAGGCAGCCGGCGGCTTACATCGTTTCATGGGGTGGGACCGTCCCATTCTGACAGATAGTGGAGGCTATCAGGTTTTTTCTTTGTCTGGCACTCGAAAGATCAGTGAAGAGGGGGTTACTTTTCAATCCCATATTGATGGAAGTCGGCATCTCTTTACCCCTGAGTCAGTAATGGATATCCAGCGAAGTATCGGCGCCGATATTATTATGGCCTTTGACGAATGTCCACCGGGCGACTGTGATTTTAACTATGCTAAAACTTCACTGGCGTTAACAAATCGATGGCTGGATCGTTGCATTAAACGATTTGAAGAAACTTCCTCCCGATACGGGTATA
>CAINBK010000276.1:0-8823 GCA_903846615.1 uncultured Bacteroidota bacterium | reverse complement strand
TGTAGAGCAGGATTAAGCCTGGCCGGCGGCTTTGAAGCACAAGCAATTGCAGTAGCATTGGAAAAAATGAATCCTTCAAGACCATTGACACATGATCTAATGAAAAATTTCTTGGTTGCATTCGGTATTGACCTTCATGAGGTGATCATCAATGATTTACAGGAGGGTGTCTTTTATTCAAAATTAGTTTGCTCCAATGAGCAAGACACCATAGAAATTGATTCGAGGACTTCTGATGCCATAGCCATGGCGGTTCGCTTTGGTTGTCCGATTTACACCTTTGAGCATATTTTACAGAACGCGGGCATTTTACTGGAAGAAACAGAGGACTCCAAGCGCAAAAAAACAGAAACAGAAAGCCTGGAGGAAGAAATAAGAACCACTGGACACGAAGATTTAAAAAAGATGACGCTGGAAGAATTAAATCATCTTTTAACAGAAGTACTGGAAAGCGAAGACTATATCCGAGCCATCGCCATTCGCGACGAGATTAAATCTAGAAATAAATAAGCGCGGAACCCTACGACTATGATTGTATTTCCAAATTGTAAGATCAATCTTGGGCTTCGCCTCCTGCGTAAGCGAGAAGATGGATATCACGATCTGGAAACCATATTTTATCCAATTCCCGTTTATGATGTGCTTGAGGTTTTACCACTTGCAAATGAAAAAAATGGAACGGTAAAATTTCAACAAACTGGAATTTACATTGAAGGAGAAACTGAAAAGAATCTCTGTGTAAGAGCCTATCGGCTGATGCAAAAAAGAATACCTGATTTACCCGCTGTCTATTTACACCTTCAAAAAAATATTCCAACTGGTGCCGGTTTAGGTGGAGGAAGTGCGGATGGCGCTTTTACATTGCTTGCACTTCAATCAATTTTCAAGCTGTCTATAACAAACGAGGAGCTTGCAGCAATGGCACTTCAATTGGGGAGTGATTGCCCATTTTTCTTAGTTCAAAAAGCTGCACTGGGGGAAAAAAGAGGTGAAAAACTAACACCGCTTTCGACTTCTTTATCAGGTTATCAAATCCTACTCATATATCCTGGTTTCGCCATCTCAACGGCTGAAGCTTTTGAGGGGGTAAAACCCAATTCAGAGGGAGCGCCTCTTTCTACTCTAATTTCACACCCCATTGAAAAATGGAAGGATGTACTGCATAATCAGTTTGAGGAAACTATCTTTTTAAAATACCCCGAATTGGAGAAATTAAAAAACAACCTCTACAATGCGGGTGCGATCTATGCCGCAATGAGCGGAAGTGGAAGTACTATTTTTGGGATTTTTCCACCGGAGGCCAATAGGCCATCCATGGGGGAATACCCCTGGATGCAATGGAGAAAATTTCCATAATTTTACAGTAGAATGTATATCAGACAACTTTTTTATACGCATCAGTTCCCGCTCCTTCAGCAGCATTTAGACCTACTGAATCACTAACGTTTTTAGCTTTCATTTTCTTCCCCAATTTCAGTTTCATCCTTTTAATCAAACAACATGAATGTAGCCCCCCTTGGCGCATACACCAATCAATTTATACAGCAAGAGGAACAATTCAGCGCTCACAATTATCATCCTTTGCCAGTTGTGATACAACGTGCAGAGAATGTGTTTATGTGGGATGTCGAAGGAGTTAGATATTATGATTTTTTAAGTGGCTACTCGTCAGTTAACCAAGGTCATTGTCACCCCAAAATAATCTCCAGCTGTATAAAGCAAGTACAGGAATTGACGCTTACCAGCCGAGCCTTCCATCATCATTTATTTGGACCCTATTCCGAATACATAACAACTCTGTTTGGCTATGATAAGGTACTTCCCATGAATACCGGTGTGGAGGCGGTAGAGACTGCAATCAAATTATGCCGCAAATGGGCATATGAAAAGAAATCCATTCCCAGTAATGCAGCTAAAATAATAGTCTGTGAAGGCAACTTTCATGGAAGGACTTCCGGTGTGATTTCATTCAGCACTGATCAAGAATCAATAAGAAATTTTGGCCCCTACCTACCCGGCTTTATTGCCATACCTTATAATGATTACGCAGCATTGGAAAACGCATTATTAGATCCCCATGTTGCTGGTTTTTTAGTAGAGCCCATCCAAGGAGAAGCCGGTGTAGTTGTTCCTACAGATGGCTACTTGTCGAAGGCAGCTAAACTATGTAAGGATAAAAAGGTACTTCTAATCGCAGACGAAATTCAAACGGGTTTAGGACGAACAGGGAAACGATTGGCCTGTGATCACGAGAGTGTAAGGCCAGATATTTTGATCCTTGGGAAAGCATTAAGTGGCGGGCTAATTCCGGTTAGCGCAGTATTAGCTGATGATGAAATCATGCTAACCATACAACCTGGGCAACATGGCTCCACGTATGGAGGTAACCCATTAGCTTGTGCAATTGCCAGAACAGCCTTGGAAGTGATTGAAGAAGAACAAATGGCGGAAAACGCTACTGAAAGGGGGATTCAGCTTAGAGAGGGTATCAATAAAATAAATTCCACCTATATCAAATTAGTAAGAGGAAAGGGATTACTCAATGCCATTGTCATATCCCATCAAGACACCAACGCAGCTTGGAACCTGTGTATAGAAATGATGAAAAACGGTCTACTGGCAAAGCCAACCCATGGTGATAAGATCAGATTAGCCCCCCCGCTAACCATCAATTCAGCACAAATAGAGGAAGCCCTGGAAATAATCAAGCAAAGCTTGCCAGTGCTTAATTATTGATGATAAATCGAAAAAACGCTCTACGGTTTTCATAATGAACCACCATTAGTAATAAAGATCTATTCTTCAAACTCACTGGCAGGGAAATAGCAACCGGTCTTGTTTGACCTTGTACAAATACCTCAGACTGCTGAGTCAACAATTGTCCAGCTACATTATAAAGCTGAAAAATAGTTTGTCCATTCCCCTTACAAAATACTTGCAATGACCGGGAAGCTAGGTCAACCCGATAATGAATGATTGAAAAAGAAACAGCATCTATCCGATCAATTGATTTAATCACACTAAAATTTAAAGCGCCGTCGATATCCTCTTGCACAATGCGATAATAACTTTTTCCCTGCAAGGGAGCATTATCTCGAAACTGATAAACTTTTCTTTCAGCAACTATTGAATTAGAACATGCATCAACCTCTCCAATTTTAAGGAATGAAATACCATTACACGATCGCGCAATACTGTAACGCAAATTGTTCTCTTCCCTAGCCGTAGCCCACTCTACCAACACGGTGTTATTGACAGCTTCTAGTTTCGTATATAGCCACTGAACAGGCAAGGCAACTGGAGTAACCATGCCAGAGATTTGTAGATCATCAATTCGCCAATTGGCTACATTGATTGCGGATGCTCCTACACCATCAAATCCATAAATACGATACTCCACTACATACTGGTAAGCTGTATGTAGTGCATGTTCATGTAAAATCCAACCACTATTATTGGGTATGGCGCCAGTAAATATTGGAGAATTAAAACTGTCAACGCTTGAGAAAATTGACCAGGACTGGGGACCCGTTAAGGTGGATCGCATTCCAACAGCAATAGATTGTAGCAAAAATTTGTATCCTGAGGCCGCTGAAATTGTAAAACTAAAATAAGAAGACCCTACGGCTGTCTTAATCAACGGACCTGTACGACATGACAAAGCAGCATTATTCTCTCCAGATGCGCCTGCATAGGCATTCAGCGAGGAGGAATGGGAGGAAAGAAAAAGCGTTGTTCCGTAATTGACTCCTTGCGCAATATCACTCGCTACAATGAGCGTGCTAGAGATATTACTTGGAGCTGGCTGCTGCATATTCCAAGCGATTGAAAAACTAGTTTGAGCAGTAAGGAACGATGAACAGAGAAGTACAATAAGCAATTGACTTACAGGAGGGAAAAACCGCATACGATAAGTATACAGTCAAAAGCAAGAGAAGTCAATAAACAACTAAAGTCAAGCTGGAACTATGATTGATTAATTTTAGTAGCTGGAGGAAATAAACTAGCAAGGAGCATCCCAATACTGGCGATAGCAACTAGATAAAAACCCAACTGTCGAGTAGGACACTCTCCTCCTCTACACAACGCCATAAGAAAGAAATTCCGGATAACCCAGGACAAATTCAGTGCGGCTATCAATAGATTAAATCGTTTGGCCCAGTCCTTAGGTATGGATACAAAAAGCAAATAAAACCCCAAGAAAATCAAATGAAAGAGGCCTGGTTTTCCAAAGCTAGTGCCCTCCGTGTTCATCCCTGAAAGCACAAGCGATGGAGAGGATATCACCACCCAAGGCATCCAACAAGCAATAGCGAGTATCAGGCCAGGCAACAGTGAGAATAACAGATAATATCTTTTTTGCATAACTAATCTTTAATAGGTGGGTGTGGCTTTTTTTGCCAATAATAATACAAAGGTAGTCCAGCTAAAACCAACAGAAGACCAGCTCCAGCATGGATAATAGGCTGTTTCCCGGCCAAAAATGAAGTGATATCTGTATAAAGTGTGGCCATTAGATAAAACAAGCAAAAGCAAACAAACAAGATTAACGTGTAAGGATGCCCCCAGGCCCTATACGCAGGTTGCTGTTCTTGACTTGCGTATGACAATCGAAGTACCGCAACAGCGGCCAGCCCATAAGCAATCCACGTAACAAAAACATACATATCAGCAAGCATATCAAAAGAGCCTGATAAAATTAAAAGCGTAACCCAAATTCCATGGATTCGAAGTGCTGCAACTGGGAGTTGCTTTTTTTTATCAAGGGCACCAACCCAATTCGGAAAAACTCGATCTCTTCCCATAGCATAAGTAACTCTGGCGGTAGCCATGATATTACCATTTAAACATCCCAAGGTGCAGCATACAATTAAGAAAGCAATTAACCCTCCTGCCATGGGACCCCAAGCCAGCGTTAGTGCATCAGCTGCAACCACTTTGATGCTAGCTATTTCATGAACTGGCATTACAAAAAGATAGGCTTGGTTCAATAGCAGATAGAGAAATAAACAAATACCCAAACCGAATAATAAAGCACGAGGGATATTGCGAGATGGCGATCGAACCTCCCCTGCCATTGAAATGATATTGATCCAACCATCTAACGCAAAAAAAGCACCTGTCAAAGCTGGTATCCAAGCGACAAGGCCACGATCCGTAGTAACGCCCAAACCAGGTACAATTAAATTAGTAATATTCCCTTTTGCGGCTGAAAAAAGCAATATCGATAAGAACAATAAAATAAAAATATTCAAAGCTGTCGAAAAGAATTGGAGTCGACCACCCGCTTGCAAACTTTTTGTATTAACCCATGTAATCAACAGCACCAGCGATATGGCAATCAACTTGGTAGTGAAGTCGCGAAATGGATATAAATAACCGAGGGGATAAATGGAAATCGAAAATGAACTCCAGCCAGGATCTAATAAATTGGGAATCGCTAAAAGAGCATTCAAATAAGTAGCACAAATAAAAGCAATCGCAGCCACAGAGGCCGTGTTGATAACCGAGAAAGCGGACCACCCATATAAAAATCCTGTTCTCGGGCCAAAGCAATGAGTAAAATGTACAAATAAGCCGCCAGTAGTGGGCATCCGTACACCAAGCTCAGCTATAACCAGTGCTCCACAAAGGGTAAAAAAACCTGCTACAATCCAAGTAATAACCATAGCAACAGGTGATCCCAGTTGAGCAGCCATGGATGCCGGTTTCATAAATAATCCAGCCCCAATAATTGAACCGATAATAAGAGAAACGGCAGCCTTACCAGAAAGCTGCCGTTTATTATTTTCCTCTAGCATGGTTTATTCTCACTGAAACCTAAAGATAAGCGGGAACAGAAAGGTGACCAAGACAGCCCAAATAAAGTATAAGGGCAAATAACGAGCTATAACTTGCTCTACTGACCCTGTTGCAACTTGGCCTCGGATTTGCCGATAAAGTTGTCGAGCGAGCAAAATCAGATTTATAAAGAACAATAAATTCCCCCCTAGTACGGCTAAACGGTTTGGTGTAAAGCCCCATGAGCCGATACGATATATAATTGCAGAAAGTGCTACCCCATTTACTATAATCGTAACAAGGGCCAATAGAAAAATAATCCAATGCGCCAGCTTGTTTTCTGTCGTGCGCTTCATTTCAACAACTGAGAAAAAAATAATAGCCAATACACCAATTAAAAGTGCATTGAATAACATTAGGAAATCGCGATCGGTGTAAGGATCCTTGCCAGCAATCAAGATTCCAATCAAATAGGCCACTAAGGTCACCAATACAAGTGGACTGAAAATTCGGGCAATAACGGGAGAAACCTTGTTCACCAATTGAGGATTATAGCGAATCACATAGGTTGCGATTAAAGGAGTGGCAGATAATTCCGCAATCAATATCCAACGTGTATAAAAATCCTCAATTGACAAACCAATTAAAGAAAACAATCCCAGTGTGATCCCCGACAAAATCATTACTCCGCTGAAAATTAAAGAACCCATGACAAAAAGATCACCATTAAATCTTAAAAAAACAGGACGGGATTCCCAATCACGCAATTGGCCCTTGCCATATACAAAACCAAGTAAAGACCAACCCACTAATGGCAAGTGTATACAACTGAGAATAAAAGTATCATTACTAAAATTACCTGGCAACCAATTGATGTAAAATGCACAAATTGAAAACAGGACTAGTACCGCAAGGATAGTTTGCCATTTGATTTTATGGATCCACATAAAATAACCAGACAAAATAGGCAGTACAATAAAGCTGATATTTCGTGGGAAAAACTCATCTGGCTTTAATGAAAAAAAGTCTGGAATTTTAGCAATAAAAGTAGCTAGAGCAGTAGCCATTAAAATAACCAAGAGGTCTGCTCCTTTACCCCAGGATATAGACGAGGATTCTTCTTGTAATCGCTCAAACCAACAAATTGCGATGGGTTCCGTGGGTTTGGTTGGAAATAATTCGAAAAATGCTTTACGAAAGCCCGATTTATCGGAACGATACAGGTTTTCCAACTTGGCTGGATCCGATAAGCTTAATTCTAAGACCTCTTTCATTGTACAGGGGCTGTGATTTTAGATACAGTATTTCAAAAGTAATTGTTGAACCAAAAATCAACAACCCACCCCTGTAATTTAACAATACATTTCGGCTTTGATTGATTTTACTCGATCGTCCGCCAAATATTCATCAAATGTCATCAATCGATCAATCACTCCTTTTGGAGTGAGTTCAATTACGCGGTTGGCAACCGTTTGCATAAAAGTATGGTCATGACTAC
Organism: uncultured Bacteroidota bacterium; assembly: GCA_903846615.1. Taxonomy (GTDB): domain Bacteria; phylum Bacteroidota; class Bacteroidia; order Chitinophagales; family Chitinophagaceae; genus JJ008. Next base: position 1,544 of record CAINBK010000276.1, on the reverse strand, counting down.
TCAGTAATACTACACTTTTGTAATCGGTAGATTGTTCGTTAAAACTTTGAATACTTTCCAGATCTAAGTGATCGGTTGGCTGATCGAGCAAAATCACATTGGGATTTTGTAACATCATTCGGCTAAGCATACAACGAACTTTTTCTCCCCCACTAAGCACCGATGTTTTCTTCATGACATCTTCTCCACTAAAAAGCATTTTTCCTAAAAATCCTCGTAGAAACGGCTCATCCACATCTTTTACATGCTCGGGAACATATTGACGCAACCAATCCATCAGATTGAGTTCGCCCGTAAAATATTTTGAGTTTTCCTGTGGCAGGTAGGCCCAGGTAATAGTGGTACCCCATTCAAAAGACCCAGCATCAGCCTTTAGTTCCCCAGCAATAATATTGTAAAAAGCAGTAACCGCTAAAGGATCCTGACTCAAGATTGCGATTTTATCACCTTTGTTAATGGTGAAGCTAACCTGATCAAATAAAACACGTCCATCTACAACTTTTCTTAGCTTTTCAACATTCAGTATTTGATTCCCCACCTCACGAAGTGGTTGGAAAATAATTCCAGGATATTTACGGTAGCTGGGCTCGATTTCTTCGATGGTTAGTTTTTCAAGGGCTTTTTTACGAGAAGTTGCCTGGCGACTTTTTGATGCATTAGCGCTAAAACGAGCAATGAAATCAATGAGCGCCTGTCTCTTCTCTTCAACTTTCTTATTCTTATCCCCCAACTGACGAGCCATTAACTGAGAGGACTCATACCAGAATGAATAGTTACCTGTGAATATTTTAATCTTTTGTCTATCCACATCAGTAACATGGGTACATACAGCATCCAAAAAGTGTCGATCATGACTGACTACTAGTACTATATTTTCGTAATCCGCCAGAAAATTCTCAAGCCAGGATATGGTTTCAATATCGAGTCCATTGGTAGGTTCATCCAACAATAAAATATCCGGATTTCCAAAAAGAGCCTGCGCTAAAAGCACGCGGACTTTCAAATTGGTTGGAATATCCTTCATTTGAGATTGATGCAAATCCTCTTTCACCCCTAATTCTCCCAACAAGGTAGCGGCATCACTGTCGGCTGTATAACCTCCCATCTCTCCATACTCTGCTTCTAACTCCCCTGCTCTTATACCATCTTCCTCAGTAAAATCGGCAAGTGCGTAGATCTTTTCTCTTTCTTTGGCCACTTGCCAAAGTTTGGAGTGACCCATTAACACCGTGTTCAAAACAGTCTCCTCATCAAAAGCAAAATGGTTTTGTTTTAAGACAGCCATTCTCTCTCCAGGGGTAAACTCAACCTTTCCTTTATTAGGCTCAATTTCACCGCTTAAAATCTTTAAAAAAGTACTCTTCCCTGCACCATTAGCCCCTATAACCCCATAACAATTTCCTTTAGTGAAATTGAGATTCACTTCTTCAAAAAGAACCCGCTTTCCATAGGCGAGTTTTAAATCACGAACACTGATCATATATACTTGATTGCGGCGGCAAAGGTACCAAAAAAAATCCCGTTCGGAGTACCGAACGGGATTC